>JANXLP010000271.1 GCA_025355125.1 Opitutaceae bacterium
CGAGGCTGGCGGCATTGGCGACGGGCTGCCAGGTGGAGCGGAGCGAGCGGATGACGTGATCTTCGTCGAGAATCATGGGAAGGAGATGAACGTAGCGGGTGCCGGTGAAGTTGTCGTGGCGCGGCGGGCAATTGGCATTGGCAGATCGGGCAATCCTGGCAGTTTTAATGGAAATGTTCGAGCCGCTCGCCCGCAAACCGATCGCCGTGACCTTCGCGGCGGCGGGAGTTTTTGTGCTGGAGAGCCGGCATGACCGGGCGTTTCGGATGGAGGATACTGCGCACGATTTTTTGAAGGTGTTGCTGGTGTTGGCCGGTGAAGGCGCGCTCGTGCGCGGGGGGAAACGCGAGGCGTTGGGCCCGGGCGCGTTGGCGCTGGTGCCGGCGGGGTGTCGCCATCGGATCGAAGACGAGCGGCCGCTCTCGCTTTATGCGGTGTGCGTGGAACCGGGAGTATTGACGGCGCTGCCCGCGAGTGCGCGCGGATTGGGCAATGCGCGGGTTTTTTCACATGCGACGTGGTCGGCGGATGCGCGTGGTCTCATCCGGCAGATGTTGCACGAGCAGACGTTGCGACGAGCGGGCGGAGAGGCGCTGTTGCTCGGGCTTGCGTGGCAGTTGCTGGGTTTGGTGCTGCGTGGAGCGGGCGGCGTGAGCGAGGCGCGCGGTTCAGTTAAGGCGGAGCAGCCCGCGAGTGCGGCGACGCTGGCGAAGACACGGGTGGCGGCTTATGCGCGAGAGTTGGAGCGGACGTTTTTTGAGGAACGGCAGATTGATGCGGCGGCTGCGCGGCTGGGGTTGAGCCGGCGGAGGTTTACGACGTTGTTTCGCGAAGTGGCGGGCGACACGTGGTTCAACACGGTGCGGGCGCTGCGGCTGGCGCACGCGCGGCGGCTGTTGCGGGAGACGGGGCGCTCGGTGACGTCGATTTGTTACGAGTGTGGGTTTGAGGATGTTTCCAATTTCTACCGGGCCTTTCGCGCGGCGGAGCGGGCGAGTCCGGACGCGTGGCGGCGGAAAATGGGGGCGGGGAAGGCGGCGCAAGTTCCGCGTTGACCCGGCTGGGAGCGGACTCTTTCTTTCGGCCCTTCGCCCAACGACGGACTCGTTTTTAACGGGTCAATCGATCACCGGAGAGGTGGCAGAGTGGTCGAATGCGCGCGCTTGGAAAGCGCGTGTTTCCGAAAGGGAACCGGGGGTTCGAATCCCTCCCTCTCCGCCATTTTTTCAGTGGGCTGCGGCCCTCGCGGCGGCTGGCGTTTTCTGAAGGCGACGGCCTTTGGCCGCGGCCGAAACGGGCCCGGGTGCGGTGCAGCCGACGATCCAGCGACCTTCGATCAGCACGGTTTTTGGATTTTCTGGAATGCCGTAGCTGTTGCCGTGAAGCTGCTCGACGACGAGATCCACGGCGGCGGCGCCGACGCGCTCGTTGTTTTGATCCACGCCGCTACATCCTTCGAGATCGGGCGTGAGGTGCATGTGGGCGAAGCCGATCCGGCCGAGGCCGAGGGCCACGGTGCGGCGCAGGACGGCGGGCACGCCTTGTTCGGTGCTCACGACGATTTCGGGGCGATCGCGGCGCAGCCACGCAATGAGGCGACGCCGGTCGATCTTTTCCTCGAAGAAGAGCGGGAAGGTGTAGCCGGTTTCCGCGTGCTCGTGCTGGGCGAGCAAGATAGAGGAGAGCCAGTTGCGCTCGACGCGGGCGTTTTCGTGGCGGGTCATCACCAAGCCGATGCGCCGGTAGCCGACCTTCGAGAGTTCGGTGAGCGCGAGGCGGATCGAGTGGACCTGATGGTTCACCGCGCGATGCAGAGGCGGTTGGGCGAGCGAAAATCCCAGCGCGGCCAGCGCGTGATTTTCCCAACGCTGGGTGAGGGTGGAGCCGGTTTGAGGAAACGGGGCGAAGACCACGCCGCGGATGCCGCGCGCGGTCAGGACTTGTTCGAGGCGGGCCTCGGTGAGGCCATTGTCGCCGAGTTGGAAGATCTGCAATTTATAGCCCTGGCGCGCGGCGCAGGCGGTGGCGCCGTCGCGGAAACGGAGGAGCGTGCCCTGTTGTTGGCGGGTCGCGTTGGCGGCGTAGCTCTCGACGTAGGCGATCACATGTGCATCGCGCCCGCGCGGATGGCGTCCGCGCAGGCCGGCCATGAGCACGGAGACGAGCGGGTTGCGCTGATAACCGATCTTCGCGGCGACGGCGCAGACGCGCTCGCGGGTCGTCGCGGGGATGCTCGGATCGTGGCGCAACGAGAGGGAAACGGTCATCACGGAGACGCCCGCGGCTTGGGCGACGTGCTTCATGGACGGGTTGAGGGCGCGTTTCACTTTACGATTACAACGAAAAACCCTTTGCGCGGGCCGGCGAGCCCGATCTTCGTCGCGGCGTCACTCGTCTGCTGCCCGCTGCCCCCCCCCTTGGCCCACCCCAAACCACCATGAACCCCACCCTGTCCCGCCGCTTTGTCCTTTTCCTTTGCCTGACGGCCGTCGCCACTCACGCGCAACTTGCACCCACACCGCCGCTCGCTCCGACCGCCACCTCGCCTGTTTCGGAAAAGGACAAGGAGATCGTCAAACTGAACGTCTTCCAAGTCGTCGCGCAGGACGACGACGAATACCGCGCCGCCAACACCAGCACCGGCACGCGTTACAACACGCCGGTCAAAGATCTGCCGATGAACATCGAGGTCCTCACCCCGGCGTTCATGCGCGACATCGGCGCTCTCGATATCCGTGACGCCCTCGAATACGTCAGCGGCATCCAGCTCGACACCACTGCCGGCGGCGTCGGCGGCACCAAGGACAATCCCGAAAACACCACCCTCCTCATTCGCGGCATCTCCGCCGGCATGAAGAAAGACGGCTTCGCCCGCTTCGTCCCGATGGACCCGATCACGATGAGCCGTGTCGATATCATCAAGGGCCCCGGCGGCGCCCTTTACGGGCAAAACGGCACCGGCGGAGTCGTCAACGTCAGTAGCGTGCAGGCCGGGAGCCGCCCCGTCGCGCGCTTCGGCACCACCGTGGGTTCCTACGGCCTTCGCCGTGCCGAGCTCCTCGTTTCCGCCCCGTTCGGCAAAGACAACCGCTTCGGTATCGCGCTGCCGATGTCTTACCAAACGGTGAAGAGCAACGCCATGTATTATCAGACGGACACGTTCGTCATGAATCCCACGGCCACCCTCAAGCTCGGCCCCAAGACCCAGGTTCTCGCCTCCATCGAGTCCCGCTTCAACACCCGCGACAACATCCGCAACTTCTTCCTCACCGACAACACCCTCGCCCCCGACGGCACGCCCTACGGCACGCTCATCGCCGGTCGCCCCGGCACCGCCCGCGTTCTCACCACGCCCAACCAGCGCGACTACCGTTTCGAGGGCCCCGACACCTTCCGCAAGGAGCGCACCTACGTCACCACCTACCGCATCGACCACAGTTTCACCGACAACATCCAGTGGTGGGGCGGCTTCAGCTCCGAAGACATCAACGTCCGCAGCCGCTCCTTCAACATCGCCCTCCGCAACGCCAACGACGCCTCCATCCCGCTCAAAATTCGCACTGATCCGCGCTTCCTCGCGATACTCCGCCCCTCGGCCGGCACCGCCCAGCCACAGATCCTCGATATCCGGCCTGACAACATTACCAACTCCGCCCGCACCGTCCGCCCCACCTGGAAATCCGAACTCTACTTCGCCTTCAAAACCGGTCCCGTGCAGCACCGCATGATCACCGGTATCAGCTACGGTCCGCTCCGCTCCGGCAACAACGCGCCCAACCAAAATTTCTACTACGGCAACACCGGCGCGCCCACCAACGTCGTCACGCAGGCCTGGGAAAACATGTCCGCCGACGCCATTCTCACCCGTTTCCGCGACCCGCGCGATACCACCTCCGTCAAGCGCTGGGACTACAACGCCATCAACCAATATCCCCAGGGCCCCGAGTCCGCCCCCGGCGCGAAATCCTCCTACCTCACCTCGCTTTTCTGGGACCGGAATCTCTACGCCAATCTCCAGAGCAGCTTCTTCAAAGACCGCTTCCAGACGATCGTCGGCCTCTTCGATTCCCGCAACGACCGCGGCGGCAATGTTTACGATACCGCCGGCAATTTCCTCTGGAACGGCGCCGCCCCCGCGGGCAGTGGCTCCACCCTCAACGGCGTCCGCCGCCCCAAGCCCGTGCGCAACACCGCCCCCAGCGTCACCGCGATCTGGCTCCCTGTGGACTGGATTCGCCTCTACGCCAATTCCATGAGCGCCGTGGACCCCGGCCCCGCCTACTCGGCCTACGACGGCGACGGCAATCCCCTCGACGGCGCCACCGTCAAGAACGCTGAAGCCGGCATCCGTCTCGACCTCCTCAAGAGCAAGCTCCTCTTCAATCTCGCGGCGTTCTCGATGAGCGACAAAGACCGCCCCGTGAACTTCGGCGCCGCGATCCAGAATCTCCTGATTGCCCCCACCGGCACCGTCAACGGCTCCGGCTTCGGGGCCTTCGTCAAAACCTCCACCGACTCGAAAGGCTTTGATCTCAAAGTGGACTACATCCCGCTCCGCAATCTCCGCTTCAACCTCGGCGTCTCGAAAAACGACGTGCAGATCAAAGAGATCGCCCCCTTCGCCACGCCTGCGAACCCCGATCCGGTGCGCCTACTCGCGCAGCAAAATTTTGTCGCCACCGGCGGCAGTTCGGCGCGTTACCTCGGCAAGCCCTCGACCGACATCTCGAAATACACCGGCACGGCCTTCGTCCGCTACGAGTTCAATCAGACCTTCCTGAAAAACACCTGGATAATGTTCGCGACAAAATATCTCGGCGAACGCGAAGCCGAGTTGATCAGCGTCGCGACCGCCACCGGCGCCATCACCGTGGATCGTCGCCTCGTCCCCAGGCACTACCTTTACGACGTCAATATGGGCTACCGCCGCAAAATCGGCCGCTATAACACGAGCTTCCAGCTCAACCTCGCCAACCTCGATGACGATGACAAATTCTACGGCGCCGTGTGGCAAACCGGCCGAACCTACCGCCTGAGCGCGACGATCAGTTACTGAGTGGTCGTTCGAATACTTGTGATCCGGCGTGAGGATTTGCTTCACGCTGGATTTTTGATGTCGGCCGGAAAACGAGTGTAGGTTCTGCAGATGTGCCGCGTAGTTCTGTCGGTTTTGAAATTTTTTTGGCACGTGCCAGAAGGGTGCCTGCTTTTGCGACAAAGTATCAGTTGAGCGATTATCATTCTGCTGATTCTCCCTCGTAGCGTTGGTTTTTCTCCGACTGTGCTGCGTGCCAGCTTATGGATGGGAGAATTTCCGAAAAGCATCTTGCGCGACCCCCCTCGGCTGCTACGGTGCGCCGGAATCGCGTCTTAAAAATCAACCTTAACACATGGTCTCGGCAAACTCCGAATTGGGCTACAACGGCAAGGTGGAAGGCGAAGTCATCGTCTCTCGCGCCGACGCGGTCATCAACTGGATCCGCACCAATTCCGTGTGGCCTATGCCCATGGGCCTCGCGTGCTGCGCCATCGAGTTGATGGCGGTGGGCAATGGTCGTTTCGACATCGCGCGGTTCGGCGCGGAAGTGATGCGTTTTTCTCCCCGCCAGGCCGATTGCATGATCGTGGCCGGCACCGTCACCTATAAAATGGCGCCGGTCGTTCGCCGCATCTATGATCAGATGACCTCGCCAAAGTGGGTCATCGCGATGGGCGCCTGCGCCAGTTCGGGCGGCATGTATCGCAGCTATGCGACGCTCCAAGGCGTGGACCGCATCATTCCCGTGGATGTTTACGTGAGCGGGTGCCCTCCTCGGCCTGAGGCTTTGCTCGACGCCTTGATCAAGCTGCAGAGCAAGATCAAGAAAGAGCACTCGGCGGGCCAGCTCTTCACGGCCTAATTTTCCACGTCGCTCTTTCGCTTCAACCTTAAGCATGTCCGCTTCCGTCGACGCCATCATCGCCCTCAAGGCTAAATTCCCGCAGGTCACCGACCGCGCGAGTCGCGACTGCCCGGCGGTCGATGTGCCGACGGGTGAACTGTTGGCGATTCTCACGATGCTGCGGGACGAGTTAGGGTTCGACCTGCTTTCCGACGTAACGGCCATCGATTGGGCCGAGGGCGCCTCGCCGCGTTTCACGGCGGTTTATCATCTCTTTTCGACGACCTCGCATGCGGCGATTCGCGTCGCCACGCCTTGCACTGGCGATGATGCATCGCCGGCGGTGCCGAGCGTCGTGGCGCTTTGGCCCGGTGCCAATTGGCACGAGCGCGAGGCCTACGACATGTTCGGCATCAAGTTCGAAGGCCATCCGGACCTGCGTCGTATTTTAATGTGGGACGGTTATCCTTATCATCCGCTGCGGAAGGAATTCCCGCTGGCGGGTATTGAGACCGCGTTGCCTGACCTCGAAGTGGCGGAAGAGACCAAAGCCAAAGTGATCGCCGCGCCGATGATGGGCGGTCCGTTTGTTGCGTCTGTGGGCGAGATGAACCTGACCGAGGCCGAGCCCCGCGCCAAAGACGAGAGCTGGAACGAGCGCACGGAGAAACCCGAAGCCTGATTTAACGACGCCATGGCCACAGAAATTGCATTTCCAGATAGCGCGGCGAAAGCCGCCGGCGCAGAGCAGGAATTTGCGGCGGAGAAAATGTCCCTCTCGATGGGGCCGTCGCATCCTTCGACGCACGGCGTGTTGCGCCTGCAGATGGAGCTCGATGGCGAAGTGCTGACGAAGTGCGACCCGATCATCGGCTACTTGCACCGCGGCGACGAGAAGATCGCGGAGAACATGACTTACAACCAGTTCGTGCCCTACACGGACCGGTTGGATTACCTCGCGCCGCTCGCCAACAACATGGCTTATGCCATCGCGGTCGAGCGTCTCGCCGGTCTCGAAGTGCCGGCCCGTTGCCAGGCGATCCGCGTGCTTACGGCGGAAATGGCGCGCATCTCGGCGCACTTGATGGGCCTCGGTGCGTTCGGTCTCGATGTCGGCGCGTGGGCGGTGCTGCTCCAGTCGCTCAATCAGCGCGAACATCTCTATAAACTTTTCGAGGAACTGACCGGTGCGCGTTTCACCACGAGCTACACCCGCATCGGCGGTGTCACGCGCGATGTGCCCGAGGGCTGGCTGCAACGGGTGATCGGCTTCTGCGATCAATTCGAGCCTCAGCTAGAGGAAACGCTTTCACTGCTCACGCGTAACAAAATTTTCCAAGATCGCACGGTCGGCGTGGGCGTGATCTCGAAGGCCGACGCGCTCGCCTACGGTCTGACCGGCCCGAATCTCCGCGCCTCGGGCGTCCCGCTCGATCTGCGTAAAGACAAGCCTTACTCGGGCTACGAGCAGTATGAGTTCGATGTGCCCGTTGGCTCGAAGGGCGACTGCTACGACCGTTACCTCTGCCGTGGCGAAGAGATGCGCCAGTCGGTGCGCATCATCCGCCAAGTCATCGCCAAATTCCCGAGCGGCGATTGGTATGCGAAGGACGCACGCAAGATTTTCGCGCCACCGAAGGATAAAATTCTCACCTCGATGGAGGAGTTGATTAACAACTTCATGATCGTGACCGAGGGCCCGCAGATTCCCGCGGGCGAAGTGTATTTCGAAGCGGAGAACCCGAAGGGTATTCTCGGTTTCTACATCGTGAGCAAGGGCGGCGGCGTGCCATGGCGCATGAAAATCCGCTCACCCTCGTTCTGCAATTTGTCCATTCTCCCCAAGGTCTGCGCCGGCACCATGATCTCCGACGTCGTCACGCTGCTCGGCTCGTTCGACTTCGTGATGGGCGAGTGCGACCGCTAAGTTTTTCGCGAATCCAGCTCGATGAATCTCAAGCCCGAAACTCTCTCCAAGATCGACGAGGTGATCACGCATTACCCGACGAAACGGAGTGCCACGCTTCCGCTCCTGCACCTCATTCAAGAGGATATCGGCCACCTGCCGGAAGACACGAGCGAGTGGATCGCCGCGAAGTTGGAGCTGCAGCCGATCAATGTGCTCGAGGTGATCACGTTTTACCCGATGTTTCGGCAGAAGCCCATCGGCCGCCGTCACGTCAAAGTCTGTCGCACGCTCTCCTGCGCGCTCCTCGGTGGCTACAAGACCTGCGCCGCGTTTGAGAAAGAATTTCACACGCACCTCGGCGAAGTTTCGCCCGACGGTGAAGTCACGGTGGATTTCGTCGAATGTCTTGCGAGCTGCGGCACGGCCCCGGTCGTGATGATTGACGATGAACTCCATGAGAAGGTCGACGTCGCAAAAGTGAAACAGCTGAGCGACCAGATCCGCGCCGAAGCGAAATCGCACGCGGGCACACGGGCCTGAAATTAAGAATCGAAAATCGAGATTCAAAAATCGAAAATTCCGCCATGCCCGCTCCCGAACAACGCCGCATCATCTTCAAGCACATTGACGAGCCCGGCTACACGAATGACATCGATTGCTACGTCCGCAACGGCGGCTACGAGGTCTTGAAGAAAGCGGTCGGCCGCAAGCCCGAGGAGATCATCGACGAAGTTAAAAAATCCGGTCTGCGCGGTCGTGGCGGCGCTGGTTTTCCATGCGGTGTGAAGTGGGGTCTCGTTGATCGCAAGAGCGGCAAGCCGATCTATCTGATCGTGAATGCCGACGAGTCCGAGCCCGGCACGTTCAAGGATCGCTACATCATGCATCAGGACCCGCATCAGTTGATCGAGGGCACGATGATCTCGTGCTTCGCGAACAACGTGAAGCAGGCCTACATTTATATCCGCGGCGAGATGCCACACGGCGCGCGCATTTTGGAAAAAGCCATCGCCGAGGCGCGTGCGGCGAACTTCGTCGGACCAAACATCCTCGGCACGAACTATAGCTGCGAAATCTTCGTTCACCGCGGCGCCGGCGCTTACATTTGCGGCGAAGAAACCGGCCTGATCGAGTCGCTCGAAGGCAAGCGCGCCAACCCGCGCATCAAGCCCCCGTATTTCCCCGCGGTCCTCGGCCTCTACCAGTGCCCGACGATCGTGAACAACGTCGAGACGCTCTGCCACGTGAAGTATATCGCGGAGCACGGCGGCGAAGCTTACTCGAAAATCGGCACGCCCGGTAACACGGGCACGCGCATCTTCTGTGTTTCCGGTCACGTGCAGAAACCCGGTTATTACGAGTTCCCCGCTGGCACGATCACGATGGGCCAGTTGCTCAACGAAGTCTGCGGCGGCCCATTACCCGGCCGCACGTTCAAGGCGGTCATTCCCGGCGGTTCGTCGGCGAAAATTTTGCGCTTCGGCGAACGCTTCAAAGGCAAGCGCAAGGTCGGCGCCGAAATGGTGGACTACGATTGGGGCGTCGAGGATGTGCCCATGGACTTCGACTCGCTTGGCATGATCGGCACGATGGGCGGCTCCGGCGGTGTGATCGTGATGGACGACACCGTCAA
>JANXLP010000542.1 GCA_025355125.1 Opitutaceae bacterium
AAATGAAAAAGCCCGGCGCGCGCGGGGGCGCGGGCCGGGCGGAGGGGAGCGGCGCGTTAGGGCTAAGGAAGCGCTGATTTAATCGCAGGGCCTGAAAACTGGAAAAACAAAGCCTCCTGTGGGCGAATATTTGGCTTCAAGCGAACAGTTTCCCCGAAGAATTGATCGCTACGCGATCAGCAAAAATTTCCGACCGAATTATTCAGCGCTTCCCTAACGCGCCCTACCTCAGAACTTGTAGCTGGCGCCGAAGGTCGCGCGCCAGGAGTAGGTCGTGTAGTCCTCGGGGTTGTCGGTGCGCTTGTAGCCTTGGTAGCTGATCTGGGGCTCGTCCATGAGGTTGTTCACGTTGAAGAAGAGTTTCAGGTGCTTCGTGAGCTGGTAGCTGGATTCCCAGTTGAGGGATTCGTAGGCGCCGAAGTAGTCGTCGAGGGTGTTGTCCACATCGAGGCCTTCGAGGTAGTCGGAGCGATACGTGTAGCTGAGCTGGGCGCGGAATTTATCGGCGGCGTATTCGAGCGAGGCGTTGAAGATCGTGTCGCTGAAGCCGTAGGTGGGGAGTTTCTCGTCGAGGCGGCCGGGATACTTGCCGTCGCTGTCGGTGAACGTGGCGGAGAGGCCGACGCCGAAACCGTCGAAGGGTTTTGGGAGGAAGAGGAGTTTCTGGCGGGCGATGAGTTCGACGCCGTAGTTTTTCGCGCCGAGGGCGTTCAACGTGGTCGTGTAAACGAGGGCGCCGGCGGGATCGACGATGGGGTAGCCGTTGGCGTCGGTCGTGTTGAAGCGCTGCGTGGCGCTGTAGTAAAAGCCCTTCACGTCCTTGTAGAAAACGCCGGCGGAGTAGAGGCCGCCCTTGGCGGTGTAATACTCGAGCTGCATGTCGTAGTTATCCGAGATGGTTTCACGGAGGTCGGGGTTGCCGCCGGAGATATTGCCGGTGGCGGCATCAACGGTCAGGCCGGCGACGAGTTTGTCGATGTCGGGGCGGGCGTAGCTGCGGTTGTAACTCTCGCGGAGGATGAGATTTTTGCTGAGAGCGTGGCGGAGGTGGACGCCGGGGAGGCCGACGGTGTAGGTGCGCTCTTTGCGGACGCGGGCGGGGGCGGTGGGCGTGGCGGCGTTGAAGCGGAAGGTGTCGGACTTGAACGTGTTTTGTTCCACGCGGAAGCCGGTGATGAGCGTGGTGCGGCCGACGACGAGCGTGCCCATGAGGTAGGCGGCGGCGACGTCTTCCTCGGCTTTGAAGTCGTTGACGACGTCGGCCGAGGCGGCGACGACAGGGTCGAGGACGAAGAGGGCGGGGCTGGATTTGAAGAGGGCCTCGACCTTGTCGATGTCGGGCTCCAGGGTCATGGGGATGCCGAAGATGCTGCGGTTGCTGCGGCGGAGGAGGCTCGCGTAGGGGAAACCGCTGACGGCGGTGCCGGTGCGGTAAACGTGCGAGGTGGCGTCCTGTTCCTTCTCGTTGACGCGATACTTGGCGCCGATTTTCAGCGCGCCGGCGACTTCGGCGCCGGCGAACTTCTTTTCGAGGTCGGCTTTGAAGCTGGTGGCTTTTTCGTCGTTCGCGTTCGGCGCGACGGTGAGGTCGCCGCGGCTGATGACGGAGATATCGTAGGGATCTTTGCCGTTGAGGATCGTGTATTTTGGACGGGCGCGCTCGGTCTGGTCGTAGGCGATGTTGAAGCCGGGATTGCGGACGACGTAGGCGAAGCTGCGGTCGCGGGCGGATTCGTTGGACGAGTAAAAGCCGTCGTAGCTGAAGGTGACCGTGTCGAGCTGGTGTTTGCCGCCGAGGGAGAGGCCGTAGGCGTCGTTTTCGGTGGTGCTCTCCTCGTTCTGGTAGCGGATATCGTTGAGCGTGGTGGCGAGGCTGCGGCCGGTGTTGTAGGTGGCGTCCAAGATGCTCTTGGGGCCGGTGGTGCCGCCGAAGTTGTGAGTGGAATTGATGTAGAAACGATTGTGGGGCTTCTGGGCGTCCACGGTGTATTGGGTGTAGAACGGGCGGACGTAGAAGGAGGCGACGTTGCTCAGGCGGTAGTCGAGGGAGAGGTTGGCGCCGTAGGATTTGGTGTCGCGCTCGTTGGTCTGGGGCGTGCCGTTGGTGTGGAAGTAAACGGGTTCTTTGAGGCCGAGGCCGGGCTCGTTGGCGGGGCGGAGGAGGGCGTAGTCTTTGTCGAGATTGTCGTAGTTGCGGGAGGTCTTGTAGCTGGTGACGTTGAGGGCGAGGCCGAGATTCTTTTCGCCGCCACCGATGCCGATGAGGTCGAGGTAGGTGAGGCCGGCGTTGTAGCCCCACTTGTCGTATTTGTTATAAAAGAGACCGGAGCCGGTGACCTCGATAGAGCGGCCGTCGCGCTCGAAGGCGGAGCGGGAGATGACGTTGATGATGCCGCCGATGGCGTCGCCGTCGCGGTCGGGCGTGGCGGCCTTGATGACCTCGATGTTGCTGATGCCGTCGCCGGAGAGCTGGTTGGTGGAAAAGCCGCGGCTGTTGCCGGAGGTGGGGAGGCGGTTGCCGTCGATTTGGAAGGAATTATACTTCGATTCCATGCCGCGGATGTTCACGCCGGAAGGGGTGCCGTCTTCGTCCTCGTTAACAGTGAGACCGGAGAGGCGCTGGAGGGCGTAGCCGATATTGCCGTTGATCATCTGGCCGAAGGTTTCCTCGGAGACGATGTTGACGATGCCTTGGGCGGTTTTCTGCTGATTGATGGCGAGGGCCTGGCCGCGGACGGATTCGGCGACGTTGAACGCCTGGAGTTTCAGGACGGTGCTGGCGAGGGCGGCGGTGACGGAGACGGTGGCACCGCCGGCGACGGTGATGGACTGGATGAACGGATCGAGGCCGACGTAGTCCACTTCAAGGCGCTGGGTGCCGGCGGGGACGGTGGCGAGATTGTAGCGGCCGTCGGCGTTGGTGTAGTCGGTGATGGGGGTGCCGAGGACGCGGACGATAGCGCCCTGGAGGGATTTGCCGGTGGCGGCGTCGGAGACGCGGCCGGTGACGGTGCCGGTGGTTTGGGCGAGGGCGGAGCCGGTGGCGAAAGCGGCAGCGAGCAGGAGCGCGGCGCGGCGAAGGAGGCGGACGGGTAGAGGCGGAAGGTGCATGATGTGGTGGGCCACCGGCGCGCTCGGGATTGAAGTGAGACCGGCGCGACAGGTGGTCGGAAGATCATGCGCCGCCAACATTACAGGTTCATGACGGGTTCCCGACGATTGGGTGACGTCGGGTGACGCGGGGGTGACGCGGGGTGCGGGGCGCACGACCCCGCACAAGCCGGCGTCAGTCGAATGCGCGAATCTCAGTAGGCGTGGGCGCGAGGGCGGACAAAAGCTGCGGCAGGATGCCGCAGCCACGTTCGGAGCCGGCAGGATGCCGGCGCTACTTGCGGAGCGCGCGGCGGAGGTTGTCGCAGACGATGGCGGCGGCGGTGGCGGCGTTGAGGGATTCGGCGGAACCGTATCGGGGAATGGTGATACGGCGCGTGACGAGCGCGGCGACGGCCGGTGAGAGGCCGCGGCCTTCGCTGCCGATCACGATAATGGCATCGTGCAGGGCCGGGAGCGCGTGGACGTCGTCGCCGGTGAGGTCGCAGCCGAGGACGGGCGTGCCGGGGGCGAGGGCGGCGAGGGCGGCGGCGAGATCGGCGGTGTGGGTGCGGACGCGGGCGAAGGAGCCCATGCTGGCGTTGATGACTTTTTGGGAAAAGAGATCGGCGCAGTCGGGCGAGAGGACGACGCGGTCGAGGGCGAACCAGTCGGCGAGGCGGAGGATCGTGCCGACGTTGCCGGCGTCTTGCACGCCGTCGAGGGCGAGGGTGAGACCGTGGTCGAGCGCGCCCGCGGCGAGCGGCGTGCGGGTGAGCGGGCCGACGGCGAGGACGGAAGACGGCGTGGGGAAATGGCTGGCGCGGGCCATTTCGGCGGGGGTGAGTTCGATGAAGCGCGGCGGGGCGGTGGGCGCGGGTGGTGACGTGGGCGCGGGAAGGGCGGGTCGGAGACCCGCCCTACTTTCGGAGGTGTGGTAGATTTCGGTGAAGGGAAAATTCGCGGCGAGGAGTTCGGCGACAACTTTCTCGCCTTCGACGACGAAGAGGCCGAGGGACTCGCGGGTCTTTTTCTCGCGCAGGGAGCGAAGGCGCTGGAGGTCGGCTTTGGTGGGCATCGCGCGCGCAGGATGGCGGCGGGCGGGGGCGCGG
>JANXLP010000543.1 GCA_025355125.1 Opitutaceae bacterium
GAGTTCGAAAAAAATTTTGCGGCGAGTGAAAATACGACGGCACAAAAAAGCCCCGCCGAATCGGCGGGGCTGAAATCTCGTGTCAGCGAAAGATTACTTCTTCGGCGAAACGCCGGGGACGGTGATCTTGGGCGAGTCAGCAGCGGCCGGAGCCGCAGCCGCAGGAGCTGCGGTCGGAGCTGGAGCGGCGGATGCGGCGGGACGATCCTTGTTAATTTCCTTCATCACTTCGTCGGTGATATCATAGGCGGGATCGGCGTAGATCACGTTTGAGACGCCGATGAGCGTGGGGCCAGCTTTGTCGAGGAGCAGCGTCGAGCCTTTGCGCTTGGCAACGTCAGTGGCGATCTTGCTGATCTCTTCGAGCATCAGGCTGCGGAAGGTCTGTAGGCGCTGCTGAAGCGAGCGCTGGGTGTTCTGGGCGAAGACGCTGATGTCGTTCTTCTTCTTCTGGATTTCCTCGAGCTTACGCTGCGCTTCGTTCTGCGACTTGCCCTTTGCATCGGCGGTCAACGCAGGATTGTTCGACTGCTCAGAGAGGCCTTTATACTCATCAACAAGGGCATTGCCGTCCTTGTTCATTTTCTCGATCTCCTGCTGGGCGATCTGCTCGTCGGCGCGGAGCTTGGTATTTTGCTCTTCGGTCTTGTAATGAGAGTCGTAGAGCTTGGCCATATCGACGACCAACAGCTTGGGGGCTGGCTGGGCTTGGGCAACGAGGGCGGTCAAGGCCAGCGCCGCAAACATCGAGAGGGAGTGGATGGATTTCTTCATGAGGTGGGTTTTAGAGAATTGAGTAGCAACGAGAGCAAAATCAGAAGCGGGTGCCAAAGGAAAAATTGAACTGATTGCCCTTCTTATTGAGAGAATTTCCTGTGATGGGGATACCGAAATCGAGACTGAGCGGCGCACCGGCAACAAAGAGGCGGAGACCAAAGCCGAAATTATCGTTATACGCGATGGGATTGAAATCGTAAGCGCCCTTGTTCACGAAGCCGGCATCATAGAAAATCGCGAAGCGAATGGGGCTCACGATGTCGATCGAGTATTCAGCACTGAAAAAACCGTAGGACTTACCGCCGATGGGCTCACCTAATTCGTCGCGCGGCCCCACCTCGCGATATTCATAACCGCGGAGGGTGTAAGGCCCGCCGAGATAAAACGCATCGTAATAAGGGAGTCGCTTGGTGGCGCCGAAATTCTGGATCACGCCGGCGCGTGCGATGAGTGACAGCACTTGGGCCTGCGTTTCGAAAAGAGGGAAGAACTGCGAACCGCGAAACTCGAAGCGGTAAAAATTATCGCTCCCGCCAAACGGTCCGCCCGCGAGGTCGGTGTTGATCTCAACGCGGTTGCCGGACGTGGTGTTGATGATCTTATCGCGCGTATCGCGCAGGAGTTGGAACCCGACTTTGGACACCGTGTTATTGCCAGAAAGGGCCTGAATGTAGCTCGATGCGCTACTGGAGACGTCCTTGATGTCGATGATCTGGTAAGTGTAGGAGAGCTTCCCCTCGACCAGTTCGAACAGGCGCTTACGAAGGTAGATTTCGCCGCCGGTTTCGATCTGACTGTAATAGGAGCTGTTGTAGTCGGAACTCGTGCGGAAAATACTGAAGCCGAGCGCAAGCTGCTTCTGAAAGAGCCATGGTTCTTCAAACGAAAGCACCACTTCGCTCGACTGACTGCCGAGTTGCATACGTAGGCGGAATTTCTGGCCATCGCCTTGGAACAGGGAGCGGCGGTTGAAGATATCAAAATTTGACTGGGAAATTTCTGCGAAGATCGTGGCGCGCTCAAGGGAGCTGAAACCTGCACCAAAGGTAAGATTACCCGTGCGGCCCTCCTTGACGGCAATGCGCATATTACGGCGGCCGGGGATGTTGGTCTCCTGCGGTGTAACATTGGTGTCCTCGAAGAAGCGGGTATTTTCGAGGCGCAGCTTGCTGATCTTCATCAGGACGGTGCTGAACACATCGCCAGGTCCGAGCACGAGTTCGCGCACGATAACCGTGCTCTTAGTCTTGGAGTTACCCTCGATGACGATTGATTCTACATTAAATTTTTCGCTCTCCTGAATGTTATATTCAATATCGATGTTGCCAGTGTTGACGTTCGGCTTGCGCACGAGACGGACGCGGGTGTCGAGGTAACCGTCCTTGCCGTAGAAATCCTCCAAACGCTCAACGTCCTTATCGAGCTTCGATGGAATAAAAACTACGCCGCTCTTCTGGCGAGCCACACGCTTCAAAAGCGCCGAAGTGAACAGTTTATTGCCCTTAAAAGCGATGTCGCCGAGACGGTATTGGCGGCCCTCGGAAATATTGACGGTGAGAACGAGCTTTTCGGGCGTCGGATACGCAAAGATTACGTTCTCCTGGGGAATATCGACGTCGAGATAACCGTGCTCGCGGTAGTAATCGCGGAGTTTTTCCAAATCGTCGTCGAATTGGTCGTCCTTGAAACGACCGGAACCCGTCAGCCAAGAGAACATCCACCATTTCTTCGTCTCCATCTCGCCCTTGAGAGAGCGAGGTTTGACGTGGGTGTTACCCACAAAGCGAACGTCAGCGATTTTGACTTTATTTCCTTCCTTAATCTTGAAAATTACGGTGCCAAAACCAGTCGCGCGATCACGCTCTACCGCGTAGGTAATAGAGACCTGATTGTAGCCGGATTTCTGGTAATACTCGCGGATTTTCTCGGAGTCTTCCTTCACCTGACGTTCGTCGAGCGCAGTGTTCGGCTTAGTCTTAATTTCCTTTTCCAAGCGCGTGCCTTTGACCTTCTTATTGCCTTCGTAGCGGATCGCCAGCACACGAAATTTCGGTGTGACTTCGACGACGAGGTTGAATGTTTTTCCGTCAACGGCCTCGCGCTTGATTTCGATGAACTCAAAAAGGCCCGTTTTGTAGAGAGAGCGGATGTCGCGATCCAGCATCGTGTCGTCCAGATCGCCGCCTTCGCGCACCTGCATGTTGGCGCGGACGACTTGTTCGTTAACATTGGCGGTGCCAACGAATTTCACCGTGACGGAGCCGACTTTGTAGCTCGGCGCAGCTGGTTCCGCGGCAGCCGCCGGAGCAGCAAGTTGCGCACGAACGGGGACCAAATTCGCAGCTAAAAGCGAGAAAAGGGCGAGAAAGAGGCAGGTGACCCGGCGGGCAGGGTTACTGAGTGTAGTTTTCAAAGCGGGTGATGTCTCTTAGGAACGTAAGCTTCAATTCTCCTACCGGTCCGTTTCGCTGCTTGGCAACGATTAACTCGGCTGAGTCGGCGGCGACTTGGAATTTTTCGTCTGCGTCTTTGGGGCGTGCTAGCATGAGGACAACGTCGGCGTCTTGCTCGATTGATCCGGATTCGCGCAAGTCGGCCAATTTAGGCGTGCGGTTCTCCTTTTCGGAAGAGCGGTTTAGCTGACTTAATACAACCACCGGCAGATTGAGTTCCTTCGCGAGCGATTTTAGGCCACGGGAGGCTTCGGCGACTTGCTGTTCACGCGGCATCTTGGAATCCGTCGGCGCGAGGAGTTGCAGGTAGTCCACCACGATGAAACCGAGCGGGTTGCGCGCATGGATACGCCGGGCCTTGGCGCGCAACTGCATGATCGAAAGCGCACTGGAGTCGTCGATGAAGATGGGGGCCTTGGAAAAATCGTTCGCTGCCGCTAGAAGCCTGCCCTGTTCGTCGCCGTTCTTCGAAAGCAAGCCGTCGCGCAGCAGTTTCATGTTCACGCGCGCCCGCGAGCACAGCATACGCAACGCGAGCTGGGCCGCGCTCATTTCGAGCGAGAAGATCAACACACCGACCGGCTCGCCTTTGTGCGGCATCGCCGCCGACTCAGCCATGTTGAGCGCGAGCGAGGTTTTACCCATAGAAGGGCGCGCAGCCAAAATG
>JANXLP010000335.1 GCA_025355125.1 Opitutaceae bacterium
AACATCAGTCCTGAATCTCAACGGCGGCACGCTCGACCTCGGCGGCAACTCCCTCGGCGGCACCGGCACCTCCGCCATCACCACGCTCAACTTCCAGTCCGGCGTTCTCGCCAACGTCCCCTCTATCAACGGCACCTCCGGACTCACCAAAACCACCGCCGGCACGTTTACCCTCGCTGGCACCAACACTTTCACCGGCTCTGTCTCCGTCGCCAGCGGCACCTTTGTTCTCGCTGCCGGCGCCACCGCCACCGCGCCCATCACCGTCGCCTCCGGTGCCACCCTCGTTCATGCCGGCACCACCAGCGGCGACATCACGCTCTCCTCCGGCGCCACCGACGCGCCTGACTTCCTCGCCGCCCCGCGCTCCCTCGGTGGCAACTACACCCTCTCCGCCAACGCCACGCTGCGCCTGCGCCTCGATTCCGCCACCGCTTACGATCAGATTGTCCTGACCGGTGCCGCCTCCACCATCACCCTAGGCGGCACCCTCGACCTCGTCGTGCCGCCCGACCTGCCCGCCGGCACCCGTTTCCGCATCCTCCGCAACCAAGGCCGCCCCACCGCCCCGGTTGTCGGCACCTTCGCCGGGCGCCCCGCCTCGCAGTTCTTCACCCTCGCCGGCCGACTCTGGGCACTCGACTACGCGGCAGGTTCCGGAGGCGACGTGGACCTTATCCTCGCCACCGCACTCCAAAGCTGGCGCCAGAGCGCCTTCGGCACCACCACCGCCACCGGCACTGCGGCGGACAATGCCGACCCCGACGGCGACGGGGTGCCAAACCTCCTTGAATACGCCCTCGGCACCGACCCTAACTCCGCCTCGTCAGTGACCCGCCCGGCCGGCCAAGTCTCCAACTCACACCTTCAGCTTACCTTCGCACGTGCCCGCTCCGATGTGACCTACATCGTCGAAGCCTCCTCCGACCTTGCCACCTGGTCCACCCTCGCCACCAACCCCGGCACCGTCGGCCAAAACGTCACCGTCACCGACACCGTAAACCTTCCGACCGCCAATCCACCCCGCCGCTTCCTCAGACTCCGCGTCACCTCGCCTTAATAAAAATCTTTGTGACTTCTCGATTCACCTCCGTGTTTAATTTCTGTGTGCGGTCGCTCCTTTGGTTGGGCCTGGCGTTGGGCGGGGGAGCCTCCGCCTTTGCGCAGCCGGCACCTGCCGCGATCGTGAAGATCGTGCCCGCCGGCCAGCCGGTCGCGACCACCCCCAATCAACCGATTCTCGCGCTTCCGCCGACCGGGCCGGTGTCCGCCACGCTCAGTGCCTCGGGGTTGCGCTTCACTCCGACCAGTTACGCGTGGACTCAGGTCGCGCCGACTTTGGTTAAGGACCAGCACCTCCACGCTGCGCAGGCGACCGTGACGTTCTCTGCTGCAACGGGCGGGCAAGTCACTGCGAGTTTTCCCGCCCGTGGCGTCTATCAGATTCTGCTCACTGCCTCCAATAGTTCCACCACGGTGACAACGCCGGTGTGGATTCACGTGTGGGACCGTCTCAGCGGTCTCAACCCACTCAAGCAGATCGGCCGCAACCCGGGCGTTTCCCCGCCGAGCTCCGTGCGCCAGCTCTCGCCCGATCCCGGCCCGTATCAACATCCGCGTCTGCTCTTCACCGATGACGACTGGCCCGAGCTGAATGCCAAGACCGCGTCCTCCCCGACCGTCGCTGCTGCGATCACTTCTTTGACGAGTTCGCTCAATGGAAACTTCGACAGCTCCAGCGGCTCGCTCCGGCTCTACGCCAATGCGCTGGTCTCGTGGGCCGGCGGGGGTTTTGATCCCACCTTCTACACTAACTCGGTCCAGCCGGTTTACACGTTCAACGGCACGGGCTCGCTTTCGATCGATCCATCCGGCCGTTTTCCCGACGCCCTGCTGGCGGCGTCTTATCTGGTGTGGGTTCGCACCAATCCCACGCTTGCGCAGAACGCCGTGTCGTCCACCGATCAGGCGCGCTTCCGCTACTTGGCCACAGTCGCCAGCGCCGCCGCGTGCGTGGAGCTCACGCGCTCCAGCCCGACCAGCGCCCACATCATGGCGGTCGTTTACGATTTGCTCTACGATTGGATGACCGTCGCCCAACGCAGCGATTTCCGCGACTACCTGTTCACCGTTGGCTATGGTTACTATAACAACGGAGGCGGCGGCATCCAGCGCTCCCAGCCGTCTTCCTACTTGGCGAACGGTGATTTCCCTAATCTGTCGGATCCGGTTGTTTTATCAGCGCTCGTCATCGAGGGAGAGGAGGCCGACGTCACCCCGTCCGTGGTGGCCGCCAACACGCCTGTAGTCTCTGCTGCCACCGGGCCGGCCGCCTGGCCTTCCGCGTCGCCGGCCTCGATCTGGAATATCTATCGGATGAGCCGCTGGTATTCGGAATATTATATCACGCCGTGGGGTTCACCGCTCGATCACCACGCGTATCTTGAGCTGAGCATGGGCGGCTCGGGCGGTGCCATGCTCGCCTTGTCGCGCCGCGGACAAAATCTCTTCGCCACCACGAATATCTACCAGTCGTCGCTGCACGCCTTCAACAACCTCAACCCGCGCGCCTCCGACGGCGGCATGGTGCTGTGGGATCACCACGACAGCCTGGGTTTCGGCAACGGCCCCAATACCAACGATGCCCGCTACCTCGCCCAGTATGTGTATCCCGACGATCCGTTGATCGATTACGATTATCGCGCTTATCAGCGCGAGGGCGCCAACAGTTTTATGGCCGCAGTATTCCATGTTGACCGCGCGAGCCAGACGCTCGCCCAGGTCGCCCAAGCCAAGTCGCTTTCATTGACCCAGCTTGATCCGTTCCGGGGCGCCGGGTTCGCCCGCAACACCTGGCAGGAAAATGATCTCTCGCTCTACTTCGAGTGCCGCCCTGACACCGAGGGCCACATGCACGCGGAGGCCAATAACTTTTCTCTCTACGCTCTCGGCCGCGCCTGGAGCAGCCCCGCCGGCTACCACATGACGATCAACGATGTGGCCGCCACCGTGCTGATCCAGGATTCCTCGCTGGCCTCCGATCCCGTCACGAACGGTTACATCGGTGAGAGTGCGAGCTCCGGCTCGATCTCGCCCACCCGCAATCAGTTCCCCACGCCTCCGGGCAAGCTGCTGGAAGCCACTGAAGATCCCGCCGACCAATGGGCGCTGTTCGCCGGCGACGCCACGGCCGCCTACCAATACGCCTTCGAGGGTCCGGCCAATTCGGACACGGGACTCCGCCGCTCCTCGTTCTACTACGGCGATGTGCTGTCACAGATGTATGCCAACTACGATCCGGTGGCCGACACCGCCACGCTCAAGGTCGGCAAGCTCGACTACAACCCGGTCCAGCAAGCCGTGCGCTCTGTGCTCACCGTGCGCGGCGCCAAGCCCTACGTCCTCGTGATCGACGACATCACCACCGATGGCACCACACCGCGCAACTACCGGTGGAATATGTCCGCCGCAGTGGGATTCGGC
>JANXLP010000379.1 GCA_025355125.1 Opitutaceae bacterium
GAGCTGCCGCGGAGATCGCGGGCGGTGGCCATGCCGAGGGCGGCGCTGAGGGCGGTGCCGGCGTGGCCGGCGCCGAAGCTGTCGTGCTCGCTCTCGGCGCGATAGAGGAAGCCGCTGGTGCCGCCGGTCTGGCGGAGGCCGCGGAAGAACTCGCCCTGGCGGCCGGTGAGGAGCTTGTGCACGTAGCCTTGGTGGGCGACGTCGAAGACGAATTGATCGGCGGGGGAATCGAAGACGCGGTGCAGCGCGAGAGTGAGTTCGACGACGCCGAGATTGGGGCCGACGTGGCCGCCGTTCTTCGCGGTTACGGCGATGATCTCGTCGCGGATTTCCTGCGCGAGCTGCGGGAGCTGGGCGGGCGCGAGGGCTTTGACGTCGGCGGGGCCGTGGATGGTCTCAAGAAGGCGGGCGGGAGAAACGTTCATCAGGTCGGAAAGGCGGGAGCGGAGGCTTTTTTGAAAGGGAGGGCGCGGGAGGGCGGAGCGGATGGGAACAGGTTGAGCGGTGGGGACGGTCTTGCCTCAGGTCTCGGCGGTGGTTTCGAATTTGGCGAAGGCGACGCCGTCTTTCTGTTTCTTGAGCTGTTCGATTTTGAGTTCGGCGTCTTTCAGGCGGATCTCGCAGACTTTGAGGAGTTTGGTGCCCTGCTCGAACTTCGCGAGGAGGTCGGCCAGCGGCACATCGCCGGATTCCATCGTCTCGACGATGGTCTCGAGCTGCGTGAGGGCGGTCTCGAACGAGAGTTTGCTTTCCTTGGTTTCCACTAAGGCAACATGGGTGGGAAGGCTGAGGTTTCAAACAATCTTTGGGGAGGGGCGGACGGAGGGCGGCGGAGGGGGGACGTTTAACTTTTAACGTTTAACGCTGAACGTTTAAGTTCAGGCGGCAGCATGCAGAGGGGTAGGCCGGGTGGGTTCCGGGAGTTTAGCGTTCAGCGTTAAAAATTAAGCGTTGAGCGTTCTCCGATTTGATCGGGCGAAGCAGAGGTTGCGCTCGACGGGGTGGCGGGCAGGGTGGGAGGTGCGGGAACGTTTCCGCGTCTTTTATATGTCCGATCACTTCCTTCAGCGTTGCAGTGTAAGCCTAGTTTCCGCGGCGCGGCGCGCGGTCGGGCGCGGGCGGACGTGGGTGCAGGCCCGGCCGGCGCTGGCGGCGTGGTTTTTTGACGACGAGAACGACTCGCCGGAAGCGCGCTTTCGGGAGTTCAACGGCTGGTATTTTGCGAATTTCTACGAACAGGAGAAGATGCTGGCCGACCGACCGCGCATGGCGTTTTACCATGCGGCGGTCACGCGCCACATCCAGCCGGGCGACCGCGTGATCGATCTCGGCACGGGCACGGGCATCCTGGCGGCCTTCGCGGCGCGGCGGGGTGCGGCGCAGGTGTATGCGGTGGATCACTCGGAAATCCTGCGGCACGCGAAGACGCTGGCGGTGGCGAACGGGATTCAAAACGTGGAGTTCATCTCGATGCACAGCTCGAAGCTGGAGCTCGCGGAGAAGGTGGACGTGATTTTGCACGAGCAGATGGGCGATTGTCTGTTTGACGAAGCGATGGTGACCAACGTGTGCGACCTGCGCGATCGGTTGCTCAAGCCGGGCGGGCTGATTTTGCCGAGCTGCTTCGACCTCTACTGCGAGCCGGTAAAACTCAATGACGTGCGCCATGTGCCGCATATCTGGGAGTTGAACGTGCACGGCTACGATTACTCGTCACTCGGGCGGCAGCGTCCGCAGGAGCCGGATTATTATCACCTGCGCAGCTGCGACCCTGACTTTGTAGATCACTTTTTGGGCGAACCCGAGCCGGTGATGTCGGTCGATCTCCACACGATCAATGAAGCCAAAATGGCGCTGGAGCTGAATTTCACGCGGACGGTGGTCAACGCGGGCCGGCTCGACGGCTACGCGGTGTATTTCCGCGCGCGGGTCGATGGCGATCTCGCGTTGAGCTCAGGACCGAAGGATGTCGGCCGCGCGCCGCACTGGGGATTCCGGATTTTAAGGACGGATCGGGATGACTTCGCGGTCGGCGATCAGATCGATGTGCGACTGACGGTCGGGCGTTGGACGGAAATCGACACGTGGCGCTGGAGTCATGTGAAGCGGGCGGCAGTGGTTGGGGCGGGGGTGTGACGGGAAGGGGTAGCTGAGAGCTGAGAGTTGAGAGGTGAGAGGCCGATCGCAGGACCATGGGCGCGGATCGCAAATAAATTTGCTCCTACGCGGGTGGTTGGGGCCAGACTGCGAGGAAGGCGAGTTGGGCGGCGCAGTCGGGCAGGCCTTCGCGTTGCGGGTCGGTCAGGAAACGTTTCGGAAAACCGGCGTCGAGGGCGGTGACGGTGACGTTGAAATTCTCGATGGTGAAGAATGCGCGCCAGGCACCGCAGCCGATTTCGTTGAGAGTGTCGGAGCGTTTTTTGATCCTGCGCGTGCGGTGTGGGGAGGGATCGCGGGCGAGGAGTTCGTGCAGGCGCGGTTGGAAATCGATCTGCCAGTTTGTGCGCAGCCACCCGGCTTGTTCGGTGGCGAGGGGAGAATGATGAACGGTGAATTGCGGCGGCTGGCTCATGAGCGCGTCCACTTCCTCGATCCAGCCGGCGCGTTCTTGCGGGAAACTGTCGTAGGCGGGCACGTAGGGTTTGATGTCGAAGATCGGCGTGCCGTCCACGAGGTCGCACTCGCCGAGAATGAGTGAGCGGCCCTCGATGCCGAGGAGTTGGACGGGGGTGAGGCCGAGGGGGTTGGGCCGGTGGGGCGAGCGCGTGGCGAAAACGCCACGGGCCTGCTCAGGACCGCGCGGGGGGTGGACCTGCGTGCGCCATGTGGTCGTGCGATGAAACCACCAGACGAGCCAAACGCGCGAAAAGCCGGCGAGGTCCTGCAACGCCTGCTCGTAGTTGTGGCCGGGGAGGAGCTCGAGGACGTTGCGCTCGGCCTGTTGTTCCGACGGCTGGTGCAACGCCTGAAATTTTACGTGCTTACCGGTGCGGATGAAACCGATGGGTTGCAGCGTGAGCGTTGAAGGCGAGGCGTCGGACATGGCGCGGACGGCTGAGAGTTGAGAGCTGAGAGACCGATCTTCGGAGTGGGATCGCAGCGGATGACTCAGTCCTTCTTTGCGGGAGCGGGTGGCGGTGGCGTGCCGGCGCGGAGGACCTGGCCGAGGGCGTGATCGGCGGGGGTGAGGCCGCGACGATAGCCTTTGAAGGCGTAGGGTGCGGGGGCGAAAGGGTCGATCGGGGTCACGTCAGCGTGAGCGGGGACGTCGAGTGCAAAGCCGCAGAGCACGGCGTTGATGACGAGGCGGCGGAGGCCTTCGTTGGTAAGATCGGTGGCGGCGCCCATGGTGGTGCAGAACACGCGGTTGGTTTTGCCGTTGGGATTTTTGTTCAGGCGTGTCCAGGCGACGGGCATGAGCGGGTCGTTGATGGGTTGTTCGACGCCGTCGGATTTGCGCGCTTTCAGGTAGGTGTCGGGCGCGTCGGTGGGGCTCATGCCTTTGAGGACCTGGCCGCGGAGGAGGATTTTGGCGTCGGCGACGGGATGCGTTTCGTAGGCGCCGGAGTCGCCGAAAATATCGCTCACGCCGCGGAAGAGCGGATCGGTTTCGGCGCCGGGCTCGATAATGCCGTGGGTGGCGCCTTTACGATTGGCGCCCCAGTGGCTGACCCAGTCCTCGCCGAGGACTTCGCGGCCAAAGTGGTTGTAGGATTTGTAGGAGGTCAGGCTGTTTTCGGGGAAACGAAAGGCGTGCGTGCTGGTGCGGAGCGCGACGATGGGAACGCCCCGGGCGACGGCATCGACGAAATGTTTCATGGTGGCGTCGGGCCATTGGCGGAAACGGAGGGCCATCACGATACCGTCGGCGGTGTCGAGGGCGGCGGGGTCGGAGAGGCTGGTGTTGTTGTCGGGATTGATCGTGCCGTCGGGATCGAGCGCGAAGAGAACCGTGCAGGTGAAGCCGTAGCGTTGGCTAAGAATTTTGGCGAGCATGGGGAGGCCTTCCTCGCTGCGGTATTCCTCGTCGCCGGTGAGGAAGACGATGCGCTTGCCGGCGCCGGGGCCGGGCTTGGCGGGATAAGTGATGGAGTTCATCGCGGCGGATAAGGAAGTGAGGGACGCCAAGGCGAGAGTGAGTAGGGCGACAAGTGGGGTAAGCTTCATGGGGTTGGTGCTGGTCGGATTCCCGGCGTGCGTCAACGCCGACCCCGGGCGCGGATGCGGGATTGACGCGGGGGCGCGTTTGACGGGAATCGGGGGATGGCACTCCCTGACATCAAGATCGAAGTTCTCAAAACTGGCACCGGCGCTTCGCCCAAGAAGGGCCGTCCCGTCACCGTCCACTATACCGGCACGTTTGAAGACGGCAAAAAATTCGACAGTTCTGTGGATCGCAACGAGCCGTTCACGTTTGTGCTCGGCGCGGGTCAGGTGATTTCGGGTTGGGACATCGGCGTCGCGACAATGAAAGTCGGCGACAAGGTGAAGCTCACGCTGCCACCGCACCTCGCCTATGGTGAGCACGGCTATCCGGGCGCGATCCCGCCGAGCGCGACGTTGATTTTTGAAGTCGAGTTGCTCGGGGTGGGTTGAGCGCGGGCGATTTTTTTACGATCATGTCTAAGCCCACGAAGGTCGCAGTAGCGGAAAACGCGGAGCCGACCGTCGTGGTCGTGCGCGAGGAACCGATCGAGATGTGTCAGCTCCTGAAATTCGCAGGGCTGACTGACTCGGGCGGCGAGGCGAAGCAGGTGATCGCCGAGGGTCAGGTGCTGTTCAACGGCGTCGTCGAAAAACAGAAGCGCAAGAAAGTGCGCGCGGGGGATCGCGTGACGTATAAAGGTGAGACGCTGGTGGTGAAGGTGGGCTGAGTTGGTGCGACTGGCGAGACGCCGTTCGTATCGGAGTCGCGAACAAGCTCGCTCCCACAGTCGGGCGCAGAAGGCGGCGGGTTAAGGATAGCCCGCCCCACCTTAGAGGGCGTCTAAAAAGGTAGGGTTGCCTGCGGCGGATCGAAAGTGGCACGGGCGT
>JANXLP010000381.1 GCA_025355125.1 Opitutaceae bacterium
TGGCTTCGAGCCTGACACCGCCGCCAACCGCCTCGCCGATCTCCCCCGCAGCCTCGCCAACGCCATCATCAACCGCCGCCTCTCCATCCTCGCCAAAAAGGAAAACGCCCCCTTCTCCTCCGGCCGCACCAGCGTGAGCGAGAGCTACGACCTCTTCCGCGAAGCCTCCATCGGCCTCACGTGCAAACCCGAGCAATGGGCCGAAGCCCTCGTGGTCGCTGATCAGGAAATCCGCCGCGCCCTCACCCACGGCTTCTCCGCCGCCGAACTCCGCGAGATCACCGCCAACTACCTCAACTCCCTCGAACAGTCCGTGAAGTCCGCCGCCACTCGCCGCTCCGGCGACCTCGCCAGCGAGCTCCTCTCCAGCATCAACGATCACGACGTCTTCACTACCCCCGCCGCCGACCTCGCCCTCTTCAAGCCCGCCCTCGAAAAGATCACGCCCGCCGACTGTCTCGCCGGCCTCCGCGCCGCTTGGTCGCCCGTCGGCCGCTACGTTTCCGTCACCGGCAACGCCAAGATCCCCGCCGACTCCGCCGCCGCGCTCCTCACCGCCACCTACGAAAAAGCCTCCGCGCTCCCCGTCGCGCCCCCAGCCGTTGAGACCGACACCGCCTGGGCCTACACCGATTTCGGTAAACCCGGCACCGTCACCGCGCGCACGACCATCGCCGATCTCGACCTCACCCTCGTCACCTTCGCCAACGGCGTCCGCCTCAACCTCAAAAAGACCGACTTCCAGGCCAGCCGCATCGTCATGAACGTCCGCATCGGCGACGGCCAGCTCACCGAGCCCAAAACCCAACCCGGCCTCACCGCCTACGCCGGCCAGACCTTCTCTGCGGGCGGCCTCGGTAAACACAGCAGCGACGAACTCCGTCGCGTCCTCGCCGGCAAGACCGTCGGCGCCGGCTTCGGCATCGCCGGCGATGCCTTCGTCATCAACGGCGGCACCAACCGCGAAGACCTCCTCCTTCAACTCCAACTCGTCACCGCCACCATCACCGATCCCGGCTACCGCCCCGAAGCCGCCCGCCAGGCCGCGAAGCGCATCGAGCAAATGTATCTCCAGCTCGCCCACGTCCCCAACGGCCCGCTCACCCTCGAGGTCACGCGCCTCCTCGCCAACGGCGACACCCGCTTCGGCCTGCCCGCTCAGGAAGTCATGAACCAGCGCACCCAAGCCGAGGTCCGCGCCTGGCTCTCACCGCAGTTCGCCACCGGCGCCATCGAGGTCGCCATCGTGGGCGACATGGACATCGACGCCACCATCGCCGCCGTCGCCCAGACCCTCGGCACCCTCCCGCCCCGCGCCGTCAAATCCGATCACGCCGATCTCCGCAACGTCACCTTCCCCTCCGAGCCGTTCACGAAAAACTACACCGTCGAGACCGAGATTCCCAAAGGCCTCATCGCCCTTTTCTGGCCCTCGACCGACGCCCTCGACGTCAAGCGCACCCGCCGCCTCAACATGCTCGCCAACGTCCTCAGCGACCGCCTCCGCGTAAAAGTCCGCGAAGAGCTCGGCGGCGCCTACAGCCCCGGCGCCGGCAGTTCCCCGAGCGAAATCTATCCCGGCTACGGTTTCCTCGCCGCCAACGTCACCGTCGAGCCCGCCAAAGCGCAGGAGATTTCCGACGTCGTCGTGGCCCTCGCCGCCGACCTCGCCGAAAAAGGCGTGACCGAAGAAGAGCTCAACCGCGCCAAACAACCCGTGCTCACTTCGACCCGCGAAAGCCTCCGCAACAACGGCTATTGGCTCGGTTCCGTTCTTTCCCGCGCGCAGGAAAAACCCGAGGTCCTCGACTGGGCCCGCTCCCGCGTCGCCGACCTCGAAGGCATGACCGCCGCCGAGCTCTCCGCCTTGGCGAAGCAATATTTCCCCGCCGCGAAAGCCTTCCGCGTCACCGTCCTCCCCGTCGCCAAGCCCGCGCCCGCCAAGTAGGGCGCGGTCTCCGACCCGCGCTAGAAATTCGCGCGGCGCAACGTCACGCCGCGCGCCGGAGCAAATTTATTCGCGACCTCGCTCCCGCCATCCGCAAACCCGGCCACTTCTTCCCCCGGCCCACCACCCACGAACACATTGACACCCGGCCGTCGCCCCGCCGACATTTTCCCCGTGAGTATCCCCGCCGCGCGCGAAAAATTCCGTCATTTCCTCACCAAAAAAGGCCTGCGCGTCACCAATCAGCGCCTCGCCATCTTCGACGCCGCCTTCTCGCAGCCGGAGCATTTCACCGCCGAGCAGCTGCTAGATTTTGCCCGCGCCATCGACGACTCCGTCTCCCGAGCCACCATCTACCGCACGCTCCCGATCATGACCGAGAGTGCGCTGCTCCGCGAAGTTGACATCGGCTCGGGCGAGAAGTTTTACCGGCCCAACGCCGGCACGCCCAACTCCCAGGTCGCCCAAGTCGTCTGTCTCGACTGCGACAAGATTTTCGAGATCAGCGCTCCATTCATGGAGTGGTATGGCAACAGTGTCTCCACCAAGCTCGGCCTCACGCCCGTCTCGCAACGACTGCAAGTGAGCGCGAACTGCGACGCGTTCCGCAGCACCGGCACCTGCCCCCGCCGCGCCTGATTCCAGCCCGCGATCCCGCTCCATGGCCAAAGACAAAGCCCATGACACCGCCTTCGAGATCGCGTTCTTCGAATCCGTCCTCCGCCGCGACGCCCAGGACGCTGATGTGATCGAACTCCTCGGCGGGCTTTACACCAAAGTCGGCCGCATCGCCGACGGCCTCAAGATGGACCGCCGCCTCGTGAGACTCCAGCCGGCCAACGCCACCGCGCACTACAACCTCGCCTGCAGCCTCGCCCTCACCCGCCGCCAGTCCGCCGCGCTCCGCTCTCTCCGTCAGGCCGTCGAACTCGGCTACGACGATTTCGACTGGATGGCGCAGGACCCTGATCTCGATCCGTTAAAAGCTAACCCCGCCTTCGTCGCCTTGCTCGACCAGCTCAAGCCCCAGAGCTGAAGTCCCGGTGCCCGTAGGCCTGCCGCTCGCCGGCGCGCCGGTTCTTTATATCAACCTCCCTCGATAGACAGACTGTCATTGCGAGAAGCGTAGCGACGAAGCAATCCAGCTGGATTGCCACGGCTCGCTTCGCGCACCTCGCACTGACAAACATCTGGAATTTAAAGGATGTCGGTGTTAGCTGCCCGTTCGGAGTTCAGTGCTCGAAGTTCAGCGTTCGAAGTTCGGACCCGCGTCCAGCTCCACCGCCCGCATTCGACTCCGGCTTACTTCACCCCAAACAACTGCTGGAGCACCGTCTCCAGATCCTTGCCCACGCTCCACGCGCCGCGTCGCGACACCGCGAGGCTCTTGCTCCGCTGCCGCCGCTCAATCTCGCTATTGACCGCGATGATTCGCGGTTGGTCGCGCGCCAGTCCGATCACCTCGGTCCCTGTCAGCGGCGTCCACGCGAACGGCACGCCCGTCCAGTTGAATTTAATCTCCCAGCCCGCCACCGGCCCCAACGGCAGCTCCTTCGTCAGTAGCGACGGATAACGCAGCACAAAATCCGGCGTCCTCATCGTGGCGATCCGCAGCGTGACGACCGGCTCCATCTGCGCGAAATAGTCCTGAAACGTGTTCACCCGTTTCGCCCGCCACTGATTGAGAAAATCCAACGGATCAAACCCCATCAGGTTCTTGCCGTTCCACAGCCCCTGTTCGTTCGGGCTGCCAAACTTCTGCCGGCCATACCACGTATTAAAATCCCGCGTGACCATCACCCCAATTTCAAAATGCAGGTGCGAGCGGTCCTTCGGAATACTGTAGCCACCCGAGCTGTGCCCCATCGTGCCGATCACCTGCCCGCGCGCCACGCGTTCACCCGCCCGCAGGCCCGGGGCGATCCGCGCGAGATGCGCATAGAGCGTGTAAACACCCGGAGTCTGCTCCGGATGCTCGATCACGATGTAGCGCCCATAGCTGCTCTCACCGGCCGAACTGTTGATGTGCCGCACCACGCCCGCCATCGCTGCAAAAATATCGTCGATCGGCTCGCCACGCCGGTCCCGCACGTGCGGCACAATATCAATGCCTTCGTGAAACTGCGTCCCCGCCGTGCGCACCCCGCCAAATCCGCCCGACTCCGGATCGCCCGACCCCGCCTGCTGGAGGAAACTCGTCGCGGGTTTTCCCTCGCTCCACGCCGGATTGGGCGTCGGCCATGTAACCTCCACGCGTTCCGCCGCGCGCACTGCCGCAAAGCCGAGACTCATCAGGACAAAAGCTAGAAATCCGGCTCTCATGATTTTCGAGCCATCTCTTTTTGCAGTTCTGCGGATGTGCGTTTCAAATTGGCGACCAAAGTCGTCAGTTCCACGTCGGTAATTTCGACAAAGATCAGCACAGTCCCCTCGGAGAAGGGCCCGTCGATCTGCCGTGCGCCCAGCGCGACGCCGTTCAAAGAAATCACCAACCGCCGCCCTTGGTTCAACACCGAGAGCCGATAGAGATCCCTCGCCGCCGCCGGCGTGACCCGCAGCAGCAGACACCGCCCCAACTCCACCTGCGCCACCTCCGCATCGACGATGTCACCCTCCGTTATGATCGCCTTCGAACTTACCCGGATGATCACCTCGCTCTTCGGTAACTTGACCGCCGGCGCGCTCGTGTCGCCCGATTCCAAAAACAACCGCGCCTGCGTCGGCGTAAAATCTCGCGCGCTCGGCGCACTTCCACAGCCGGCCAACCCCAGCAGCAAGCTCACGCCCAGCAAGAAAACCTGCCCCCCGCGCATCACTTTCCGCCCCCCGGCGCGCCACCCGCAATTTTCTCCACGCGCACGCCCCACTCGGCTCCGCGGCCGATCACGTGCCGCTTCGCGAAATCGCCCACGTTGAGCGCAAAACTCACATTCATCAGACTGTTCAGATACAGCAACGGCGCGCCTTCCGGCACTTCGCCAAACGACGCCGCATACGGCAGCTCGCCCCGATAGATTTCCTTCCCGCCGTGGCTGATCGAGACGCGAAACCGGTCGCCAAATTTCGGCGCGAGTTGTGCGAAGAGCGTTTCATCGAGGTTGGTCCACACGTTGCCGTATTGGTAATCCAGCGCCGGGATCGTGCCCACCAACACGCCGCCCTCGCGCCGCGCCTTCTCATAAGCGAGCGCCACGATCACCGGCGGTAGCTCCGGCCCCACCTCGGAAAACTTAATCACCTCCG
>JANXLP010000390.1 GCA_025355125.1 Opitutaceae bacterium
CCCGCCGATTTCCACGAGGCCAAGGCATCGGAAAAAGCGGCTCCTGCCGCCGTCTGATCGTGTGGGGCGTCCGATTAGCGGACGCCTTCCGGAAAATACGTCGCCACCAGCCCGGCGTCCGCAAGCCGGACGCCCTACCACCGTAGCTTATCTATCCCCTAAAAAAAGTTGGCCGGCCACATACCCCTATGTGGCCGGCCTTTGCTTTCTTACTTACCCCAATCTCCTCCGCTAGGCGGAGGAGAAATTAATGTTACGCCGGTATAGATAACACAGAATCGGCGATGTTCCAGTGATCGGCGCATTTTTTTATTTCCTGAACATTTTCTCGCGCTGCCCGTGAAGCCCAGGCGCGCACCGACATCTTTTTCGTGCCTTTGCCCCGTTTCGCGCGCAATCATCGGCCATGAAGACCCGCCGCGAGATCGTCGCCAATTGGCTCCCCCGCTACACCGGGGTTCCCCTCAACAAGTTCGGTGGCTACGTTTTGCTCACCAACTTCGACCGCTACGTCCAACTCTTCGCGCAGTGGCACCGCGTCCCCGTCATGGGCAAAGACAAACCCATGACCTCCGCCACCGCCGGCGACATCACCATCATCAACTTCGGCATGGGCAGCGCCACCGCCGCCACCGTGATGGACCTTCTCAGCGCCATCAAACCCAAGGCCGTCCTCTTCCTCGGCAAATGCGGCGGCGTAAAACACCGCGCCGAGATCGGCGACCTCATCTTACCCATCGCCGCCGTGCGCGGCGAAGGCACCAGCAACGATTATTTCCCACCCGAAGTCCCCGCGCTCCCCGCCTTCGCCCTCCAAAAAGCCATCTCGACCACCATCCGCGATTTCTCCCGCGATTACTGGACCGGCACCATCTACACCACCAACCGCCGCGTCTGGGAACACGACGAGACCTTCAAAAAATATCTTAAGAAAATCCGCGTCCTCGCCGTCGATATGGAGACCGCCACGATTTTCATGACCGGGTTTTTCAACGAAATCCCGACCGGCGCCCTCCTCCTCGTCTCCGATCAACCCATGGTCCCCGAGGGCGTAAAAACCGCCGAGAGCGACAAACAGGTCGACGAAAAATTCGTCAACGACCACCTCAAGATCGGCATCGCCGCCCTCAAGCAACTCCTCAACAAGGGCCTCACGGTGAAGCATCTCCGATTCTGAGCTTTCTCCAATGGCCCTTAAAATTCGTGATATGCTCCGTCAGCTCAAAGATGACGTTGGTATCTCGACCGCACGCGTGGCAGTCACCGCCAATTTAAACATCCCTCGAAACCCGGACTGCTTACCATCGCCGGCAAACCCGGCGACGATCTTGCGCCCGGCACACTCAACAGCATCCTCAAACAAGCAGGCCTGAAATGAAACGATACCTCATCATCACCGAAAAAACGCGCACCGGTTACTCCGCGTATTCGCCCGATTTGCCCGGCTGCGTCGCCACCGCCGCGACCAAACCCGCGATCCTGCGCGAAATGCGCACCGCCCTCTCCTTCCATGTCGAAGGCCTCCGCCTCAACGGCACCAAACTCCCCAAACCTCGCGCCGACGCGACGTTCCTAGAAGTCGTCGCGTAGATTAAATCATCTGCCAGTGCGGGAAACAACTGGCCGGGATTCTCTTTCATCTTACCCGCCATGCCCCTCCTTCCCCTTCGCCTACTCGCAGTCGCCGCACTCGCCGCCTCCGCTCCCGCCTTCGCCGTCAATAATTCCGCCACGCTCGCCCTCGCCTTCGACCCACCCCACGGCGCGCCCGCCGTCTCCATCGTCCAGCCCGCCGATTATCTGTGCGCCATCGTCTCGATCCGCAGCACCGCCAAGGACACCGAGCGCCAGGCCGCCGCCGTGCAGGAAGCCGTTCGCCGCCTCACCACCGCCGTCCAGCGCTCCAGCACCTTTCAACTCCACCAAGGTCCCGCCCGCTTCTTCGGCGGCGGCAACAACTCCGCATCTCTCTTCAGCAAATCCAGCTACAATCCGCAATCATTGCAGACGAGTCTCCGCGTCCTCTGCCCGCTCACGCCCGACGCCGATTTTTTTGAAATCATCCGGCAGGTCACCCAATTCATTTCTGCCATTTCCGTGCCCGCCGATGCCGAGGTGAAGATCGTCTCCGCCACCCTTGCCATCGCTTCCGCCGAACAGCAACGCGACCGCCTCATGCAGATGATCCGCGAGCAAATCGCCACGACTCGCACGCAGCTCGGCGCCAACGTCGTCACCGTCACCGGCCTCGACAGCCCCGTGCTCGTGCGCCAGCTCGACAACCTCAGCGTCGAACTTTTCCTCGACTACCAACTCAGCGCCACGCTCGAGAAACTGCCCGATGGCCAAAGCCGTTAAGACCCTCCCGCAACTTACCGCCCGCGCCCGCCGCATCCGCGAACTTTACACGGCCCAAGCCCTCGCCGCCGGCACGCGCCCCTGGGGTCCCGCCGAACTCGCCCAAGGCTTCGTCGGCGACGTCGGCGATCTCACGAAACTCGTGATGGCCAAAGAGGGTCTGCGCCCGGCCAAGGCCAAAGATCTCGACGCCGCGCTCGCCCACGAACTCGCCGACTGCCTCTGGTCGATCCTTCTCCTCGCCGACGCCTACGCCGTGAAACTCGAACCCGCGTTTCTCACAACGATGCGGCTGCTCGAAGAAAAACTCACGGCACCACGTCGAACCAAAACGGGACAAACGTCTCGCGCCCGTCGAGTTTGACCTGCGCCCAGATCACGTAGCGCCCCGCCGTCGGGATCGTGATTTTAAAGGACAGCGTCGGCTTCACTGCATCGGGCGCGATGCTGATGTCGGCCTCCATCGGGTGCAGATGCGCGAAGCCACTACGGCTCTCGTCGAACGCCACGAGGTGCGCATACGCCTCCATCACCGGCTCCAGCGACACGCGCCCGCCATTGGACTTCGTCACGATAAATTTTAAGTCCGCGATCTGCCGCGCCCTGATTGGCTGCGTCGCCGGCACGAGCGCGAAGCGATACCCCGCGCGCTCCGCCGCCCACGACGGTTGCTTGGCCACCGCCAACTCCGCCGACGTCGGCACCGCGCCCATGACCGCGAGATCAGCATTGGCATAGAGGCTGCGGTTGGTCGCCGCCGGTGTGAAATCGGCAAACACCCGATACGTGCCGCCAAAACGCGGCGTAAAAGCAAAACTCCATTCGCCCGCCGTGCGCGTAGGCTCGGGATGGACGTGTTGATAATCAGTGAGCGAGGAGTCGGCGATGAGCAGGTGCAATTTCTTCGCGTGCATCACGACCAGATCTTCCGGCGCGATCGGTTTCCCGCTCGCGGTCACCAGCGTGAGCGTCGCCCGCACTGCACCCGCCGCCGTCGGTGCGGCCGCCGTTTTCAACGTCATCTTCACCGGCGAAGTCGCCGCGACCACCGGAATGAACTGCGGATTCGCCGGGTCGCAGAAGTCGATGGAGTTCTTTCCTGTCACGCGAAAATCCATGTGATTCAGATTCGTCCCCGTCGGCAGAAACCGGAAAATCAAAAACACCACGATCGCACCGGCCGTGATCCAGCCAATCTGGCGCCGCTGCGCCGGTCCCAACACCGCAGATCCCTTCAATGATTCCGCCTTAACCGCGTTCTGCGTGCTCATGACTTGTTCATCTTCGCCACAAATTCCTTCGGCTCCCACACGCTACCGTCGGCGCGGTGGATGATTTTCCCGCGCTCATCGATCAACAGCGTCGTCAGCGTGTGCTTCAAAAAATCGCCCTCAAACTCCGCGATCACCCCGAACTGTGTGAGCAAATCCCGGATCGCCGCCTCCGGCCCCGTCAAAAAAGAGAAATTCGCCGTGTCGATGCCACGCGTCGTCGCGTATTCCTTCAGCACGCCCGGTGTATCAAAGGCCGGATCGAGCGTGATCGAAACAAATTCGATGTTCTTCGCGCCCGCTTCCTTCGCCAGCTTCTGCGTCGCGATCATTTTCAACGTCGAGGCCGGGCACATCGTCGCCACGGGGCAGCGCGTGAAGATGAAGTTCACCATCACAATCTTCCCGCGAAAGTGTCCGCCGGCGATCACGCGCCCTTCCTGATCGTAAAGTGTGAAATCCGGGATCGTCTCGCCGACTTCACGGTAGGCGTTCTTGCCGCGCGTCTGCGTGTCTTCGCGCAATCCGCGCGCCCCTGCCGCGATGGCTGCCGTGGCCGTGCGATCATCCGGCCAGATTTTCTCCAGGTGAAAATCGCCATCCTTGCTCGGGATCATATCGGCACGGATACGCTGCCCGACTTTTGCCGCGGCCACGTCGCCCGCGCTCACGAGAAACTCCATCGTCATCGCCGGCATGTAGCCCTTGATCTCTTCGTGCCGCACCACGAGGACTTTGCGCGCTACCTCGACGCCGGTGATCTCGCCCGTCAGCGGATAGCGATCCGCCACCAGCTTTTCGGCCTTCGCCGCCGCAGGTGCATTCGCGACCGGCTCGGCCTTCGACGTCGCCTGCTTGCCGCAGCCCCCGAGCGCGACGAGTGCAGCCAAAGCCGCGACCGAGCCCCACGCCTGCGCATTAGATTTCATGACACTACGGATTCGCCGCCGCATAACTTTGTCAAAGGGTTTGCCGCCACCAGCAGCGTGCATTCTTCTTAACAATCACCCAGCTCATGACCGCCACCGCTCATCCTCAACGCACCTCCGCCTACAAGCCCGCCGTGGCATGGTTTGCCGCTCTCGGCAGCGCGTGGGTGTTCGTGCTCGTGGCGCTCGGCGCCTTCACGACCAGCATCGGTGCTGGCATGGCGTTTCTCGACTGGCCGCTCTCCAACGGCTCGCTTAATCCCTCCGGCTGGCTCACCGAAATCGACAAGTTTGCCGAACATTCCCACCGCCTCAGCGCCAGCGTGATGAGCGCCGTGACCATCATTCTCGCGTTCTGGCTCTGGCGCGTCGAGGCCCGCGCTTGGCTGCGCAAGCTCGCCCTCTTTGCCGTCGCGCTCGTCCTGACCCAGGCCGTAGTCGGCGGGCTCCGCGTGCTGCTCGACCACCTGCACGTTGCGATGGTCAACACCAGTGTCGGCCGGCTCTTCGCGATGCTGCACGCCTGCCTTGCCCAGCTTTTCGCCTGCACGCTCATCGCCATCGCCGTCGCTCTCACGCGCGGCTGGATCGAGCGCCGCTCGCCCATCGGCTGCGCCGTGCGCCGCGCGGGCGTGATCTGCTGCGCGCTGGTTTTCTACCAACTCGCGATCGCCGCCGTGATGCGCCACAGCTTCGCCGGCCTCGCCATCCCCACATTCCCCGCCTCCACGCCCGAGGGCGGGCTGTTGCCGGCCGCTTGGGATTTCCGCGTCGCCATTCATTTCGCCCACCGCTGCATGGCCGTCGTCCTCAGTATCGCGCTCGTGTGGTTCGCGTTTAAAATCTGGTGCGACCGCGGTGCCTCGCTCGCACTGCGCTGCGGAGCTTCCGTGCTCGTCAGCCTACTCGCGTTTCAAATTCTCCTCGGTGCCTGGATCATCTGGAGTCACCGCGCGGCCGCCATGACCACCGCCCACGTCCTCGTCGGCGCGGCCACGCTCGCGACCACGTTCTGGCTTACTTGGCTCGCACATCGCGACGTCGTCGAAGAAACTCCCGCCGCTCCATGACCATGACCGCCGCACCCGCCATCGCAGCCCCGTCCGCGAAGTTCTCCGACTACCTCGAGCTCACCAAGCCGCGCCTCAGCCTGCTCTCTGTGCTCACCGCGCTCGCCGGTTACGCCGCCGCCCGCCCCGAAACGAACACCCCGCGCCTGCTCCTCGTAGCCCTCGGCACTTCCCTCGCCGCCGGCGGCGTCGCGGCGCTCAACCAGTGGCTCGAATCCGACACCGATGCCCTCATGGCGCGCACCGCCGACCGCCCTATTCCCACCGGAAAAATCCCCACCGGCTCCGCCTTCGTCGTCGGCGCCCTGATGTGCGTCGCGGCGCTCTTCATCCTGTTCTCTCGTGTCAACTACCTCTCTGCGGGCATGGCGCTGCTCACGATGGTCGCCTACCTCTGCTGGTATACGCCCGCAAAACGCTGGTCGCGCTGGAGCACCGAGATCGGCGCCATCGCCGGCGCGTTGCCGCCGCTCATCGGCTGGACCGCCGCCGAAGGCCGCGTGAGTGAGCTCGGTTGGATTCTCTTTGGCGTGCTCTTCTTTTGGCAGATCCCGCACTTCATGGCGATCGCGTGGACTTACCGCCGCGACTACTCCGCCGTGCATTTCCCGATGCTGCCCGTGCGCGACGAAAAGGGCGGTTGGGTCGCCGCGTGGTCGTTTGTGACGACCCTCGCGCTTGTCGCCGTGAGCCTGCTCCCGTGGATGCTTGGTCTCGCCACCGCGTGGTTCGGCGGCGTCGCCATCGTCGGCGGCCTGGGGTTCATCGCCTGTGCCGCGATTTTCCTCCGTGCCGAGGGCCGCGATGTCGCCGCGCGCAAACTTTTCCTCTGCTCCATCGCCTACCTCCCGCTCGTGCTCGGCGCATTAGTCGCTGATCGCATCGTCCATTTCTAACGCGCCCGCCGCTATGACCCTAAACGATATTCCGGCTCTGAACGCCTCGCTAAACGCCCTCGCCACCGTCCTCATCGCGACCGGCTTTGTGTTCATCAAGACCGGCAACAAGGTCGCCCACCGGGCCTCCATGTTTACCGCCGGCATCGTCTCCGCCGTCTTCCTTGTCGGCTATCTGACGCACAAGGTCCTTAAAGGCATGGCCGCCGGCGCGGGCGAAGCCGTGCATACCCAGTTCGGCGGTGAAGGCGCGATCCGCATCGTCTATTATGTGATGCTCATCACCCACGTCATCCTCGCGATCAGCATCGCCTACCTCGTCCCGCGCACCTTCACCTTTGCGTTCAAAGGCGACTTCGTGAGCCACAAACGCTGGGCCCGCGTGGTCTTCCCCATCTGGTTCTACGTCTCCGTCACCGGTGTCCTCGTTTATTTTTTCCTCTACCAGTGGTGGCCCGCCGCACACTGAGCGGCCGGAAAAATCCACAAAAAAGCCGGGCTCTGGTCGAGCCCGGCCAAATTGAAACGCATGCGATCTCGTCCGTTATTTGACCGAGATCACGCCCTTCATGCCGATCATGAAGTGAGCCGGGAACGAGCATAAGAACGGGTAGTCGCCGGCCTCGGCGGGAACCTTAAAAATGAATTCAGAGGACTTGCGGGGCCCGAGCAGTTCGGAGTGAGCGAGGACTTCGCCCTTGAGCGCTTCGGGAATGTATTCCGTGGCCTTGGCCGTGGTCGCGGCCGTGGCAAACGCGGCGACATCAGAGCCCTTCTTAAGAATCACAAGATTATGGCCCATTGCCTCTTTTGGTGCCGTGCCGATGTTGGTCAGGATGATTTTCAGCTCTTCGCCGGGCTTCGCATCAATCGTCGTCACGCTGAATTTCATGTTATCACCAGCGGTGACCTCCACGACGCGGGGACCCGCCGGAACAGCTGGGGCGGCGGCCGCGGCCGGTGCTGATGCGGCCGGAGCGGCGGCGGTCGAATCTTTCTGGCCGCAACCAGAAACGAGGAGGACGGAAACCGTGGTGGCTAAGAGGAGGCGATTTTTCATGTCAGAAGAGTTTCACCCTCCCGACTCACGCTGGCAAACTCGAAGCCATCAAATAAGCTAAACGACTTCGCGTTGCGAAAATTCGTGATAACCTCGGCGGCCGCACCCAGAGCCAATTCGGACCCAATCCTAATATGACAGCGAGCGATGTTAATACGTGTGACTTTATGGCGGGCCTGAGTTGCCGCACACCCCACCCCGCTTCAATACTCTCTTTCAATCCAGTATTATGACTTGAAATGCCCGAATGTTCGCGGACTCTCGGCAGAGTTTGGCGATCACTCTGGCCATCAAATAAATTCCTGAAACGCACCATGCGCCTGTCCACACTTCCCTCGTTCGTCGCCCGTTGGGGCCGCGCCAGCCTCGCGCTGGGCGCCCTCGCCCTGTTGTCGGGCTGTGACTACAATTGGTGGCGCATGGACGGGCACCAATCGACGATCAAAGTCGCCGGCCCGGTGGCGCGGAACCAGTTGGAGGTGTTTTATGTGACCTGCTGGGTCACCCTTGTGATCTTCATCCTCGTCGGAGGCGTGCTCGCCTACGCCTCGTGGAAATTCCGCGCCCGCACCGAAGCCGAAGAAAAGGCCATCCCTCCCGAGCAGGGCCATGGCAATCCGCTCATCGAGCTCGGCCTCATCGGGGCCTCCGTGCTCGCCCTGGTCATCATCGCCGTCCCCACCCTCAAAGGCATCTGGTTTACCTACGACGTGCCCGAAGAGCGGAAGGGCGATCTCTATGAAATTACCGCCACGGGTTACCAGTGGTGGTTCAAATTCGAATACCCCAGCGAGCAGATCGCCGGCGCCGGCACGCTGACCACCGGCAACGAACTCGTTATCCCCGCCAATCGCCCCGTCCGCATCAACGTGCGCGGTGGCGACGTCATCCACAGCTTTTGGGTGCCCAAGCTCGCCGGCAAGGTGGACATGATCCCCAACCGCGCAAACTTCCTCTGGTTAGAAGCCGACCAGCCCGGTTACTACTGGGGCCAATGCGCCGAGTATTGCGGCGACTCGCACGCCGTCATGCGTTTCCGCGTCGTCGCCCTCGGGCCGAAGGATTTCAACGATTGGCTGAGCCAGCAGACCTCACCCGCCCGCAACGTCGCCGCGCCCAAGCTCGCCGATGCCAAAGCGCCCAAGGCTCAGTTCGCTGCGCTCCGCACCTTCAAGCAGAACGAGACGGGCATCTCGGATAAATTTGACGTCGCCCCCCTCGATGCGTGGAAGGCAAAACAGTTTCCAGAGAAGGGCGAAAATCCCGCTCTCATCGCCCAAGGCAAGGCGCTCTTCATGTCGAAAGCGTGCGCCTCCTGCCACGAGGTCCGCGGCCACGGCGCCGTGGGTATCAGCGGTCCCAATCTTACCCACATCGGCGCCCGATCCACGCTTGCGGCCGGCCTGATCGAG
>JANXLP010000398.1 GCA_025355125.1 Opitutaceae bacterium
GGCCGCGCTGGCTCTTCCACGGCTGGGCTCAACAAAACAAAGTCAGCCTCTATCGACTTCAACAAAGCGAGATCTTCTCCACCTTCACGCTCGCGACCGCGCGCATCACACCGCTTCCGCAAAAACCGCCCGCTCCGCGCACCGGCCCCTTTGCCCGCTGGGTTTCCCCCTACGAGGTCATCAGTCGCTTGGCCATCGCCAACGTCGCCCCCATTCTCGTCAATTCCGGCGCCGCCATCGACCGTCTCTCCCTCGACTCCGTCGCCTGCGCCCTCGAACGCCACCGCCTCGCCCACGGCCGCCACCCCGGCTCACTCGCCGCGCTGGTCCCGCATTATCTTCCCGCCATCCCCACCGGCATCTTCGACGGCGAACCCCTCCGCTACCTCGCGCTTCCCGACGGCTCCCATCAGCTCCGCACCGCCGGCAAAAACGGCCGCGACGATCCAGGCTCCGGCGACGATGTCGTCCTGAAAATCCCCGCCGTCCCGTAGCCCGGGCGGATGCTTTACTTCTGCCCCGGGCACGCCACCGGAGCCGATGCCGCGCACCCGCGCCTAAGTCGGATTCATGCGGAAGCTCCCCTTCCCATCACGCGAATCGGCGCAAATTTTAATCCCGAACGATCATCCGATTGAGGTCGCGATATGGAGGCCGCGAGGCGTTCACGCTTAGCTGCGTAAGATCTAAAGCCCGTTTTTATACCAACATCAGTTGAGTTTTTGACTTAAGGTAGCCGCGAGCGTGAGGGAGTGGTGGTTCGGTATCGTCCAGATATCACCAGACGTTGGTATTACTCGCTTGGATTCGTGTGTGTTCGCGAGTGGCGAATCGCAAAAAAATAACGGCCGTCTTGCGACGGCCGTTACGAGCGGACCTGGCGGAATGTTGGACCTGGCGGAAAATTACTTCACCATCTGGAAAATCTGGCCGCTCGAGGCTTGGACCCAAAGCTGGCCAATCGCCACGCCGGCGGCGCGCGCGTCGGTCACGTTTTGGTAGATCGGGAAATTACCGGACTTGCCGGCGGCGCCCGTGGCACCGGTGGCACCCGTCACGCCAATCGCTCCGGTGTCACCCTTCGGACCTTGGATGCCCTGAATACCTTGGATGCCTTGATCGCCTTTGGCACCGGTCGCGCCGGTCAGACCTTGAATCCCTTGTGGACCTTGAGCGCCCGTGTCCCCCTTCAAGCCTTGGACGCCTTGATCACCTTTGTCGCCTTTGGCACCAGTGTCGCCCTTGTCGCCCTGCACGCCTTGGATGCCCTTATCACCTTGCGGACCCTGGGCACCGACCGCGCCCGTCGCGCCGGTGTCTCCTTTTGCGCCCGTTACGCCCTGTATACCCTGAATACCTTGCACGCCTTGGATGCCTTGTGCGCCCGTGTCGCCTTTCGGGCCGACAGCACCTATGGTGAATTCGAACACATCGGCGCCCGAGGTGCCGGAACCGAAGTCAACTCCCAGGCGATACGAGCCCGGGATAAACGCGACGTTGGCTGGGAGCGTGGCCGTAATGTCCTGCGTCGTGCTGTTGTAGCTCGACGCGAGCGTAGAGACGGTGGTGCCGCTACCGGAGAGCGTGAGGACGGGGGCGTTGCCGGTCTTGTTGAAGTTAAGGCCCGAGACGATGATCGTGCTGGGGGCGACGTTTTCGACGCGGGTGATGACGACCCCATTGCTCGTGAGGAGCGATTGGGACTGTGCGTGAAGACGAGGACCGGCGATGGCGAGTCCTGCGAGAGCGACCGCGAAAAGCGGTTTGAGGAGGGCGAAGCGTGCGTTGAGCATGGAGGGTGGATGGATTTTTGAGCGCGGCCGTATCTCTTGATGAGACCGCAGGCCACGCATGTAAAATAGGGGTAAAACCCTAGATTTAATCAATCGCTTTTTGATTAGGAGAAACACGTAGGCCCGCTAACCCGGGGACCGCCGGGCCGCGACCGACCGGCCGGCGTTTCTCGACGGCGCACCGAGTGCGACCGCCCGGCGCGCAGCCATGTCCGCCAACGATTTCAAAAGCATTTTCACCAGCGAACCAAACTCCGTGCCCTCGATGCTCAGCGCCGCACTCAGGAGAATTTCGGCCAGCAGGACCTGCACCGACGCCACCGCCGCCCCTTCGGTCGTGCAAGCCGCCGCCGGCGTCGTCACCACATGCTTGCGGCACACGGAGGGACGATCCCCGTAGATGCCGCACGCGCCGTCCTCGCCGAGAAACACGCAGCGGTTGTCCTGACTCCAGGATTTCCGCCACTCCGGGCTCTGGCGTTCCCGCGCCGCCTGCACCGCCATCCGCTCATGGTCGATGCCCCGCCCCGCCTTCACCACGGCCTTCAGCACCGCCGCATCGTCCGAGGTGATCTCGACCTCATAGTGACAGCAGCCCAAACAGCCCCTGCCGCAGGCAACCGGCATGTTCCCGACCACCCCCATTTCGCGGTCCATCAGTTGGTGCAGGGCCCGGCCGCGGTCCGCACCCGGCTGAAACTCCCGTAGCTTGGCCGTGTATTTCCCAAAAACGCTGCGGATCGTCGCGATCAGCCCCGCAAAATCCGCCGCCGGCAACGTCGCCCGATACTGCTCCACCGTGGCCCGCAACTGCGGCGTCGCGCGGGCCATGGATGCCGGCGGATTTTCCGACTGCGGCTCCGCCGGGAGGTATTCAGGGAGGACGCGGTTGAGGGGTGCTGAATCGAGCGTGATGTTCATTCGGGTGACGGAGGTTGCTCGTTTCGTTTCCTGCCCCACGGGTTCTGATCGCGGGCGGGTCAGGGTTAGCAACTCGCAGGCCCCGAGATCTTCGCCTGATTTCAATCCCTGCACCGATTGGATTTAATATCCTTTTTTTTCCCCATCGGTCCGTTCCCTTGCCCGATCTTCGCAACCCGCGCCATCCGGCAATAAATGCCCCAGGCTTGCCCGACCCGCTCCTGCCCCGCGCTTAAGCACATGACTAAACTTTCGCTTCACTTCCCGCGGACTCGTGTGCGAACCTTCACATCCCTCACCCATGACCCGCGTCCTCCTCACGACCACTTCGTTCCAAGACACGCCCGGCATCCACCACGAGATGCTCGCCGCCGCCAATCTCGAGATCGTCCGCGAACGCGGCCCGCT
>JANXLP010000412.1 GCA_025355125.1 Opitutaceae bacterium
TCCTCGTCACGCTCGGCGAAGCGCTGCACGGCTCCACCCGGAAGATCACACTCCGCCGCTCCGGCAGTCAGGGCGTCGCCGAGCGCACCAACACCTATCAGGTGCGCATTCCCGCCGGCGTCCGCGAGGGCCAGCGCATCCGCCTCGCCGGCCAGGGCAACGCCGGCTCAGGTGGCGCCGCCGCCGGCGACCTCTTTTTGCGCGTGCGTCTCGAGCGCCATCCCGACTTCGAGGTGCGCGACGCCGATCTGTATTTCGATCTCGAGCTCGCCCCGTGGGAAGCCGTCCTCGGCGTGCAGGTGCAGATTCCCGCGCTCGACGGCACGACCACGCTCAAAGTCCCCGCCGGCACGACGACCGGCAGCCTCCTCCGCCTGCGCGGCCTCGGCCTGCCCCGCGAAAGCGGCGGCCGCGGCGACCTCTACGCCACCGCGCACGTGCAAATCCCCACCGCCATCTCCGCCGAAGAACGCGTGCTCTGGGAACAACTCGCCGCCAAATCTCCCTTTAATCCGCGAAGCACGTCGTAGGAAATTCGCCTGCGCGCGCAGCTAGCTTTGCGCGCCCGTTTTCAGCGTCAGCGGCAGCCGCACTTCAAACGCCGCGCCACCATCCGCCCCGTTGCTCACCGTCGCCCGTCCGCCGTGCGCTTCGACGATGACGCGCACCAAACTCAGCCCGAGCCCCAGCCCGCGCTCTGTCCGGCTCGCGTCGCCGCGATAAAGTCGTTCCCACACCCGCGCCTGCTCCGCCACCGGCACACCCGGGCCCGTGTCGCTCACCGTCAGCACCGCTTCATTGCCTTCCACCGTCACGCGCACCGTCGCGCGCCCACCCGTCGGCGTGTATTTCACCGCGTTGTCCACGAGGTTCGCGATCGCCTGCCGCAGCCGCGTCGCATCGGCCAACACCGGCGCCGCCACCGGCGTCTCCACGCTCAACGTCACCGATTTCGCCTCCGCCACCTCCGCGTAAAGATCCACCGCGCTGCGCGCCAGCTCGCCCACGTCACACGCAGTCTTATCCAGCCGCAGCATCCCGCCCTCGGCTTCAGAAATTTCCATGAGCGCCCGCAGCAGCCGCAGCACTTCATCCGCCTGCTCGACGCAATCCGCCAGCGCGTCCTTCTGCTCCGCGCCGCCGCTGTCCACGTTCTGCAACGCCAGCTCCGCCGTGCCGCGCAGGCGCGTGAGCGGCGTGCGCAGGTCGTGCGCGACGTTGTCCAGCGCCTCACGCATCGCCTTCAACAGGCCAGCGTTTTTATCGAGCACGGTGTTAAACGCGCGCACGAGTTCCGCGACATCGTCATCGCGCTTCGGCGCCGGCACGCGCGCGTCCAGCGCACCCGTCGCTATGATCCGCCGCGCCGTCGCGATCACATCCCTCAACGGTCGCGTCGCCCGCCGCGCCGTCACAATCCCCGCCGCAAATCCCGCGACGACCACGCCCGCGCCCACCCATAAAAACGTATGTCGCAACGGCGCGAGCACCACCGCGCGACTGTCCGTGCTGCGCCCCACTTGGAGCAGCAGTCCGTCCACCAGCGAGCGCGACACCACCGTGAGATCCTGCTCCTCATCGCGCGGCACGCGCAGATTGTAAACGCGCCGCTCCACCCAGCCGTTCGGCACCTCGACGCGTTGCACGTCCGACTCGATCCAGTCCGGCGGAATCTTGCCCCACACCGAATTTCCGCCCGGCCCCACGATACGGATGAACAGCGACCGCACATGCGGTGCCTGGCTGTCCTCGGCGACGCGCTCGCGCAGACCGAGCAGACCATTCGCCGCGTAGATGTCCGCGTATTGTTGCAGCCGCAGCTCCAGCGCCTCGCTGTCGCGCGCGTCGAGCGAGCGCGCGAGCGTCCAGTAAAGCAGCGCGAAGATCGCGGTGAACCCCACCGTGAAGAGCAGCGCGAACCAGCCGCTCAGCCGCACGGCGAGCGAACGACGCAGTCGGTTAAGCGGTGCGTTTGAAGACATAGCCGACTCCGCGCAGCGTTTCGATACGCGCTTTTTCCGGATCAATTTTGCTGCGCAGCCGCGACATCACCACATCGACGACGTTCGTCTGCGGATCGAAGCTATAATCCCACACGTGTTCCAAAATCATCGTTTTCGTCACCGGCCGGCCCGGATGGCGCAGCAGATATTCCAAGAGCGAAAACTCCCGCGGCTGCAGCTCCACCGCTTCGCCCGCCACCGTCACCACCCGCGTCACCAGATCTAGCACCACGTCGCCCACCGCGAGCTGCGTCGATTCCGGCGCCCGACTCGCGCGCCGGATCAGCGCCTGCAACCGCGCCGACAATTCCGCGAAGGCGAACGGCTTCGTCAGATAATCGTCTCCGCCCGCCTGCAGTCCCTTCACGCGGTCCTCCACTGCCGCCCGCGCGCTGAGAAACAGCACCGGCAACTCCGCCCGCTCCGCGCGTAGCCGCCGCACGAGACTTAACCCGTCGAGCCCCGGCAGCATCACATCCACGATAGCTGCGTCGTAGGGCGTGGACTTGGCGAGCGCGAGGCCCGTGTCGCCATCGGGCGCATGATCTACGCCGTAGCCTTCCTGCTTCAGGCCTTTGACCACGAAGGAGGCGATCTTGGCGTCATCTTCAACTACGAGCACACGCATGGGAGGGTTTAAGTCGGTAGCGGAAGCCGTGGGGCTTTCGTCTGGTTTTGAGCGAAACGCTCACGCGTTCCGCTACGCAAGATTTGTTAAGGAAATAAAAAGGCCCCGGGCGCTGTCGCCCGGAGCCTGTTACAAACAACAACTGCACACAAAATCTCTTGCTACTCTTGCGACATCACCCGCGTGCCGACGCCGCCGGGGCCTTCGTCTCATCGACCACGACAAACCGCGTGCCGCGCTGGTTCCACACGCGCAGGAGCGTCTTTTTAGACTCCGTCTTCTCAGTGAATTTCACCGCGTCTTCCGCGCCACTGACGGCCTTGCGGTTGATTTCCAAAATCACGTCGCCCGGCTGCAAACCCGCCACCGCCGCCGCCGACTCCGGCTCCACCGAGGTCACCAGCGCACCGCGCATGCCCTTCGGCAGGTCGAACTCACGGCGCGTCTGCTGATCGAGATCGGCCACGCCCACACCATTGAGCGTGCCCGTGTCTTCCTCGTCCGCGCCGAGCTCCCCGCGACCGCTGCGACCATTGGCGCGCGCCAGTGATTTCTCGCCGGGGCGTTCGGCTACGTTGATGTCGACGTTGAGCGTCTTGCCGTCGCGATTAACCTCAGCAGTCACCTTCGTTCCGGGCGCCACGTTGGCGACCGCCAGCTTCAGATGGCGTCCATCTTTCACCGTTTTTCCGCCGAAGCTGGTAATCACATCGCCGCCCTTGATGCCCGCCTTCGCCGCCGGACCTTCAGGCGTCACCTCGGCGATCAACGCACCTTCGCGGGCCGTGAGTTTAAACTGCTCGGCCAGCTCGGGGTTGATGTCCTGCACGCTCACGCCGACAAAACCACGCACGACTTTCCCGTTGCTCGCAAGCTGCTCCATGACGCTGCGCGCCAGATTGCCGGGAATCGCGAACCCGATGCCGTTCGAACCACCGCCACGGCTAAGGATCGCGGTGTTGATGCCGACGAGCCGGCCTTCGCCATCGACGAGTGCGCCGCCGGAGTTACCCGGATTGATCGCCGCGTCCGTCTGGATAAAATCTTCGTAGTCGAGGCCCATCGTCGCGCGGCCGAGACCGCTCACCATGCCGCTCGTCACCGTCTGCCCGATGCCGAAAGGATTGCCGACCGCCAGCACGCGATCACCGACTTCGACTTTCTCGCTGTCGGCAAACGTGATCGCCGGCAGATTCTTCGCATCGACCTTGATCACCGCGAGGTCCGACTGCGGATCGGTGCCGACTACTTTTGCCGTGAGTTCACGACCGTCGTTGAGCGCGACCTTGATCTTGTCCGCGCCCTGAACGACGTGGTTGTTCGTCAGAATATAACCGTCCGCGCTCACGATCACGCCCGAGCCGAGCCCTTCCTGCGCCGGTTGCTGTTGCAGCAACTGCCCGCGCCGACTCTGCCGGCCGGAACCCGCGCCAGGTTGCTCGCCGAAAAATTCGCGGAAACCCGGGTTATTAAAAAACGGCGACACCTGGCTATCCACTGCGACGGTCTTGGCCCGCTCGCTCACCTCGACGCGCACCACGCTCGGCGCGACGCGTTTCACAATGGGCGCGTAGCTCGGCCCAAGCGGCGAATTGGCTGAAGCCACGGGCTTATCATCGACCTTCACCGAGACGGCAGTTTTGCCGTCGTTATTCAAAGCACTCGCCGCCCAGACTAGGCTGGTCGCCGAGATCAGACCAACCGCGAGCATGGCCAGGCCACGGCGGCGTTGGGTAAAATTAGAATGATTGGGATTCATGCATCCACCATAACCCGCCCACCCTTCCCGCCCCTTTCACGAACATTACAGTTTTGAAAGTTTTGCCCCCTGCCGTGTAATGCGCGCTCGTCGCCACGCCGCTCCGGAAAGTAGGGCGCGGTCTCCGACCCGCCCTTTCCTCCCCCCCGCCCCGCGACTGTCCCACCCTCCGCCCTCCTGTGCCACAGGCGTCATTAAACTCTCGCGACCCCGCTATCTAAAATCTCCGCTGGCCACTCGCCTTTCCCTTCGACCCAATCAAATTCCCTCTCATGAAACCCATGCTCCGCGCCGCCCTCGCCACCGTCCTCCTTTGCACCCTCGCCGCCTGCGGTAAAAAAGACGACCACGCCGGCCACGACCACGCTGCGCACTCCGACCAGAAGCACGTCCATACCGCTCCCCACGGCGGCACCCTCTTCGAGATCGGCGAACACGCTTACAACCTCGAACTCCTCCGCGACGCCGCCACCGGCAAACTCACCGCCTGGGTTCTCGACGGCCACGCTGAGAATTTCGTTCGTCTGAGTATCCCGGCCATCGAGCTCGTCGCCATGCCCGGTGGCAAATTCACCCCGCTCACCCTCAAGGCCGTCGCCAACCCCGCGACCGGTGAGACCGTGGGCGACACCTCCCAATTTGAAGTCCAGGCAGACTGGTTGAAAACTACAGGCGAGTTCGCCGGCATCTTCACCATCGAGATCAAGGGCACCAAGTTCGAGAAAGTCGCCTACACCCTGTCCAAGTAAGTTCGCGCGGTCTTCGCGGGCGCCCGCCTGCGGGCGAGTGCTCGCCCCCCGGCGCAGAACGACCGCCCCGCCGCCCCGCAATCAGCAATCGAAAATCAAGAATCCAAAATCGAAAATCTTCCGACCCATGCCCATTCCCGTCACCGTCCTCACCGGCTTCCTCGGCGCCGGTAAAACCACGCTCCTCAACCGCATCCTCACCGAGCAGCACGGCAAGAAACTCGCCGTGATCGAGAACGAATTCGGCGAGGTCGGCGTGGACAACCAGCTCGTCATCCAGTCCGACGAAGAACTCTTCGAGATGAATAACGGCTGCATCTGCTGCACCGTCCGCGGCGATCTCATCCGCATCCTCGGCCGCCTCATGAAGCGCAAGGAGCCCCTCGACGGTATCCTCATCGAGACCACCGGCCTCGCGAATCCCGGCCCCGTCGCGCAGACGTTCTTCACCGACGACGAGATGAAGGCCAACTTCCGCCTCGACGCCATCGTCACCGTCGTGGACGCGAAGCACATCCTCCAACACCTCGGCACCGACGACGAATCCGTGAAGCAACTCGCCTTCGCCGACGTCATCATCCTCAACAAAACCGACCTCGTTGCCCCCGCCGAACTCGACGCGCTCGAACTCCGCATCCGCGCCATCAACGCCGTCGCGAAGATCCACCGCGCGCAAAACGCCAACGTTCCCCTCGACGCCGTCCTCAACGTCGGCGGCTTCAACCTCGGCCGCGCAGTGGACGTCGATCCGAAGTTCCTCGAGCCCGAATATCCCTTCGAATGGGCCGGCGCCTACGCGCTCCCCGTCGGCTCCCACGAGCTCGTCATCGGCCATCACGATCACGGCCACGAAGGTCACGACCACGGCCACGATCACGACGGCCACGACCACGCGCACGGCGAAGGCGACCACCATCACCACCACGGCAACCCCAACGAACTCGACGTCGTCGTGATGCCCGTAAAGTTGCCCGTCAACGGCGACTACACCACCCCGGAAGCCTTGGCCTCCATCGCTTCTGCGACGGAAGCCGCCGTGCAGGTCTTCGCCGACTGGGAAACCCGCCTCAAGGACGGCGACGCCGTCATCCCCGGCGCCACGCTTCACCGTCTCCTTCTCACCGAGGGCAACGGCAAGTTCGTCCTAAAGATCCCCGCCCCCGGTTTCTACCTCGTCTTCGAATCCTGCGGCCACGACCCGCTGCACATCCACGTCATGGGCGAGACTACCAAGCCCTGCTGGCAGCAAGACTACCACGCCGCGCACACGCACAACGACGCGGTGACCAGTGTCGGCATCGCCACCCCCGGCGATCTTGATGGCAAAAAACTCAACGACTGGATCAGCGAACTCCTCCGCGTAAAAGGCGGCGACATCTACCGCATGAAGGGCGTGCTCGCTGTGAAAGGCTCCAACAAGCGCCTCGTCTTCCAAGGCGTCCACATGCTCTTCGACGCGAAATTCGACCGCGAATGGAAGTCCGGGGAAGCCCGCACCAACACCCTCGTCTTCATCGGCAAAAACCTCGACCGCCCCGCCCTCACCGAAGCCTTCAAAGCCTGCCTCGCGTAGGGCCGGCGCTCGCCGCCGCGCCGCTCGCCTTGCTTCGCGCCCCGCACCCAACATTATTCTTCTGATGTCGGCCTGCCTGCCCAATCACCATCCCGCGCTCACCGCCGATCACGAGCACGACCGTCCTCATCCGCTTCAGATTCAAGCGTGGCGGGCGATGGGCGCCGTCGGACGCACCCACCTCGGCATCCAACTCCGCCGCAAGGCCCGCCGCTGGAAGCTCGACTCGCTCCGCGCCCAGCACCCCGACTGGAGCGAAGATCAACTCCGGGCCGAACTCGCGCAAATCTGCCTTCGTGAACGAGCCCGAGCCTGACCTATTCGCCGTTTTCGTGCGCCCGCTCCATCAGGCGGGCGTGCGCTACATGATCACTGGCTCGGTCGCATCCATGCACTATGGCGAACCGCGGTTCACGATGGATGTCGACCTCGTCGTCCACCTCGACGAGTCGGATATTGCTACCATCGCGACGACGTTTCCCGAGCCGGATTTCTATGTTCCGCCCCTCGAAGTGATGGCCGATATAGCGCGACATCCGTGGCATGCTCGCCGTCTCCGGCGACGAAATCGACTGCCCGCTGCTGACCCGCGCCGTGAACTCACTCGGTCTGCACGACGCTTGGCGCACCGCGCAAGCGGAGTAGCGGTCCACTCCCGTCTGCATTTTGCTGTCGGCGTATCCGCCGACCCAGCCGCTGATAGGAAACTGGATTTTCAGGAGGGATCGGATCCGGGAGGAGGTTTCTCAAGGGCATGGATACTCCCATGGCTGTAATTTCCGCTCACCCAACGGGTGAGGAAAAAACCCCCCTCATTACCCGGCTGGAACCTCGCCGCTGGACACCCCTGGCGGACGCTTGTCTGCCGATTGGGAAGACTAATCTCCCGTAACTCGCGAGGAGGATGCACAAAGGGACAGGAGGATGAAGAGCGCACTAGACCCCAATTATGCGGAAACGAACGGGGTCAGCAGGCCTGACGCTAGTGGGAGCAATTCACCCCCAGGGGGAAGGATTTCTCACTCTGTCGCGACGACGGTGGTCAGGGGTAGCTTGGTGCTTCAGCCCGCGGCTCGAATTTCCATCGTGCGCCGACCGCGGGCTAAAGCTCCGCGCTACTCTTCGGATTATCGCGTGTGAAATATTCGGGCTACACGTTCCCCAACCGCCCCGTCGAATCGCCGAAGCGAGGGAGCCCGGTCACGCCGGCCTGCTCGGCGAGCGTGAGGTAGAGGTTGCTCATCGGCTTCGAGCCGTGCTGCACGTAACGGCCGGGCGTCAGCTGGCCACCGCCGCCGCCGGCGAGGATCACGGGGAGATTATCGTGCGAGTGGCGGTTGGCGTCGGCGTTGCCGCTGCCATAAACGATGCGCGTGTTATGCAGCACCGAATTGCCATCCACGTCGCGGGTGTCTTCGAGTGTCTGGAGGAACTTCGCGAACTGCTGCGAATACCAGAGGTCGATGCGCTCAATCTTCGCGATGCGCTCCTCGTTGTTCTGGTGATGCGAGAGATCGTGGTGCCCTTCGGGAATGCCGATCTCGCCGAAGGAGCGGTTGTCGCCGTCGGGCGCGAGGGCGAAGGTCGCGACGCGGGTCGAGTCGGTCTTAAACGCGAGCGCGAGGAGTTCATACATGATCTGCACGTGCTCGGTATGGCTCGACGGCACCCCGGCGGGCGTGGCCTGGTCGGGATCGACGTTGGGGCCGAATTGCTCGGCCTTCTGGATGCGCATTTCGACGGCGCGGATGCCGGTCAAATATTGGTCGAGCTTGTCGCGGTCGGTCGCGTCGAGGCGGCCGCGCATCTGGCGCGTGTCCTCGTTTACGAAATCGAGCACGGAGCGGCGCGCCGCCATGCGCAGATCCGCGTTGGCCGCGCGCGTGCCGTGCGGGCCGGCGCCAAACATGCGCTCAAACATCTGGCGCGGGTTCGACTCGGCGGGCATCGGCGTGGTGGCGGAGCGCCACGAGAGGTTGTGCTGGTAGGCGCAGGAATAGCCGGAATCGCAACTGCCGGAGCGGCGCTCGAGATTGCAGGTGAACTCGAGCGAGGGGAAGCGCGTGAGGTGGCCGACTTCGTTGGCGATCACCTGGTCGATGGAGATGCCGGCGCGCACATCGGTCGCGCTCTTGTTGAGGCGCACGCCGGTCAGGAAGACGCCGTTGCCACGCGCATGGTCGCCCGCGCCGTCCGCACCGCCCCTGGCGTTGGCGTGGTCGAGACCGCTCACGACTTGGAAGCGGTTGCGCAGCGCGGCGAGCGGCTGGAGCGTGGGTCCGAGCGCGAAATCCGTGAGTCCGCCCGTGGGCCAGAAGGAACGCGGGATGGCGCCGTTCGGGAAATACACAAACGCCGTGCGCAGCGGCGCGCCCGTCGCGGTCGTGCCGACGCGCGCGCCGGCTTGCGCGGCGAGCACGCGGCTGGGGATGAGCGAGGCGAGCGAGGGCAACGCGATACACGCGCCGAGCCCACGCAGGAAGTGGCGGCGGTTCATGGCGGCGATGTGCTGATCGGCGGAAGCGGCGGCGGGCGTGGGCGTTTTCATGGTTCGGTTCAGCGTGACGAGGTTGCAGGTGACGGGGCTTGCGTGAGGGCCGCCGTGGCGACCGGGGAAACTGCACCGTCGCGGCGGCGTTGCTGGAAAGGGGCGGATTCGACGATCCCGGCGATCAACGCCAAGGGGCGGCCGTCGGCGGCTTCGAGGCGGGCGACGAGTTGGTCGAGCGTGTCGGTGTCGGCGTAAGTGACCCCGCGACCCAGCGCGTAGGTGAGGAGTTTTTCGCTCACGTTGCGAAAGAAGTCCGTGCGGTGGCCGGTGGCGAGGATGCGTTTCAATTCGCGGATGTCGGCGAACTTTTCGCCGGTGATGAGCTGGCCGGCGGATTCGATGGGGCGGTTCATCTCCTGCGTGCGCCACTGGCCGAGGGCGTTAAAATTCTCCAACGCAAGACCGAGCGGGTCCATGCGGCTATGGCAGGAAGCACAGACCGGATTGGAAGCGTGGAGCGCGAGCGTTTCACGCAGCGTCATCTGGCGGAGTTTCTCCGGGCTCGCCGCATCTTCGAGCGCGGGGATGTCGGGCGGCGGCGGCGCGGGCGGCGTGCCGAGGATCGCATCGAGGATGAAGACGCCGCGCTTCACGGGCGACGTGCGCGTGGGATTGGAAGTTACCGCGAGCACCGTGCCCTGCGTGAGCACGCCACCGCGCGGACTGTCGGGCGGGAGCATGACCTTGCGCATGTTGCGGCCCGTGACGCCGGAAATGCCGTAATGCTTCGCGAGGTCCTCGTTGAGGAACGTGTAGTTGCTATCGATCAGCTCGGTGAGCGGGCGGTCTTCCTTGAGGATGTGCGCGAAGAGCATCTCGGTCTCCTCCTGCATCGCCTCGCGAAGTTTTCCGGAAAGCTGGGGAGCGGTCACTTTCTTGGACCCCTCGGTGCGGATGCGCCGGGCCTCGGCGAGCGCGGCGAGATCCTCCGGTGTGCGCTTGATATCGGGAATCTCGCTGATGCGGCGAATCGCCGCGCGGGCCTCGCGGAATTCCTTACTCGGCGGGTGCTCGCGCAGGAAGATCGCCTCGGAGTCGAGGGCGACGGTGGAAACGTCGCGCGCCTGCAGCCACTGGCCGGTAAAATTTTTCACGAGTTCATCGGCGCGCGGGTCTTTCAGCATCCGCGTGATCTGCGCGGGCAACGCGGTGCGCAGGCGGTGTTCTCCAGCGAGCTGGAAAAGTTCCGCGTCGGGCATCGTGGACCAGAAAAAATACGACAGCCGCGACGCCAGCGCATACTCATCGACGAACGGATGCGTCTGGCCCTCGCGCAGCGGCTCGACCTCTTCCTCGCGAAAAATAAAACGCGGCGAGGCGAGCACCGCCACCATGGCCTGTGCGATGCCGGCCTCGAAGGTGGCATCGGGAGATGAGAAAATCTGTTCCGCCAACGCGACCAGCCGCGTCACCGTTTTCGCATCCACTGGCCGGCGAAATGCGTGCGTCGCGAAGCGCTGCAAAATCTCGCCCGCATACGTGCGGCGCGCCGCGAGGTCCGCCGGCACCGGCTGCGGGAAGAAGCGCGCATAGTCTTTCGGCGTGACCCAAAACTCCTTCGCCATCGGACCGCGCACCACGACGGCGTTCACGCGCAGCCTGAGCTGGCGCAACTGGGGCTTGGGCTCGCCCACGACTTGAATCTCGCAGGTAAGCTCGTGCTCACCCGGCGCCCATTCGCGGTTAATGGTATAGGAAAGCGGTTTGCCGCCCTCGCGGGAGAACTCGCGCTCGAAGACCTTTTCCCCATCGGCTTTGAAAACGAAACGACAGCGATTGTAATCAAATTGGTTTTCGACGTAGCGCTCGACCGCGCGCAGATCGAGCACGAGTTGGTAGCTGCCCGCGTGCGCGACGCGGTGCTTCGCGGTCACCACAACCGGAGTGCAATAAGAGAGTTCGACCGCCGAACCCGCCGTGATCGGCGCGGGGTGCTCCGCTGAAAACACATTCGCGGGCTCGGGCCCGCCCGCGACCGGAACGAACTCGCGGCCCGACACCGAAACTTCCGCGACTGCGGTCGGCCCGGCCGGCAGGGCCTTGCCGATGATTTCCTGCGCCGTATCGAGGTATTTCTCGAGCAGCATGGGGGAAACCGTGAGCACGTCGCCGATGTTGTCGAAGCCGTGACCGGAGTCGTCGGTCGGAAACGCCAGCTTCGTATCGAAGTCCACGCCGGTGAGATCGCGGACCGTGTTGCGATATTCGGCGCGATTGAGCCGGCGCACGGTCACATGGCCGGGATCAGGCTTGGCCGGATCGAGCTCGAAAGCCTGGCGCTTGATCCATTCAACCAGTTTGGCGGCTTCGGCGGACGGCAGGTGCGGCTCGGTCGCGGGCGGCATGATACCGGAACGCACGTTTTTCAAAGCGCGCAGCCAAAGGGGGTGATCCTTCAGCTCCGCCGCCGTGGAGAATTCATCGAGCGTGACGCCGCCCTTGTCGATGCCGCCGCCGTGGCAGCCGTAGCAGTGCTCGTCGAGCATCGGCTTGATCTCGCGGTTAAAAACCTCAAGCGCCGGTTCCGCCGTGAACCCGGTCAAAGGCAGCGTCAGCAGTATGACGATGACGCCAAGCGCCCGCCGCGAGGTGGCACAAATGAGGGTGGGCAATTTCAACACTGGGAAGAGGGGAAACCAAACAGAGGGGCTGACGACGAAAGGGTGGTTAACTACGCTGTCACGAGAGACGAAGTTCAAGCCCCGAGGATACGCAAAAAATAATTTCCGGCTGCGGGGTTCGCCCCACTTTTCATCCATGACCGACGGGCGTCTGGCAAAAAAAGCCCCGGCGCACGCATGCGCCAGGGCGGATTGGTTACGATCAGCCGACCGGCCGATCTACGAGGAGCAGCGTCAACCGATTTTTCCGGCGACGTCGGCCATCGTCCAACCGCTGCGGTAGGTCGGATAGAGCAATGCGTCGGCCTCGGGCAGGCTGGTCTTCATCGCGACGGGGTCCCACGTGAACTTCTTGCCCACGAGAATCGACATCGTGCCGAGGCAGACCATCTCGGTGAACGGCACGGAGTATTCGAAATTCGAGCCGGCGCCGGCGGGGTTGTTCGCGCGGATCGCGGCGGTCCACTCCTTGTGCGGATTGTTCTCGGGCACGCGCGGGAGCGTCTTCGGCGGGAGCTTGCCGCCCTCGACGAGTTCCTTATGGAAGGACTCCGGAAGGAAGCGCGGGCTGTTGCAGTAATCGTTGCCGTCATAGACGGTGCCCTTGCTACCGATGATGAGCTGGCCGCCCTTGGCGAGCTGACGCGTCTCCTCGAGCTGCGGCGGACGCGCGGGCTTTTCGCCGCCCTCGTGCCACGTGAGTTTCACCGGCGGGAGGTTGCCGCGCGCGGGGAACTGATACTCAACAATCGCGGACTTCGGGAACGCGACCGGACTTTTGCCCTCGATCTTCTTGAGTTCGACGCTCGTCGGTGCGCCCAGGTTCAGGTTCCAATAAGCGGCATCCATCAGATGGCAGGCCATGTCGCCGAGGGCGCCGCAGCCGTAGTCCTGGTAACCGCGCCACTTGAACGGATGGATGGCGCTGCTGTAGGTGCGCTCCTGTGCGCGACCGAGGAAGAGATCCTGCGAAAAGTGCGCCGGCGGCGTCTCGGCTTTGGGCCACTCCTGCATGCCCTGCGGCCACACGACCTGCTCCTTCCCGTCCGGGCCTTTGGCGGCCGAGCGGTTGGTCCAGATCTGCACTTCGCGCACCTCGCCGAGCACGCCGGCTTCGATCCACTCGCGGCAGAGGCGGATGCCTTCGCCTGCGTGGCCTTGGTTGCCCATCTGTGTGCACACGCCGTTCATGCGGGCGAGGCGGAGGAGTTCGCGTGCCTCGCCCACGGTCTGCGTGAGCGGCTTCTGCACGTAAACGTGTTTGCCCATCATGATCGCCATGTAGGCGGGCAGGAAATGCATGTGGTCCGGCGTCGCGATGCCGACGGCGTCGATCTGGTCGTCCATCTCGATCAGCATCTTCCTGAAATCGGTGTAGCGTTTCGCGTTCGGGAACTCCGCGATGAGTTTCTTCACGTTGGAGAGCTTCGGCGGCTCGTTGGCGTTGCCGCTCGCGCGCGGCGTCTGGCCCTCCCAGTCGATGTCACAGAGCGCGACGACTTCCTCGTCGCGGTGCGCCATGATGTCGGAAAAGCCCTTGCCGCCGCAGCCGATCTGGGCGACGCGGATCTTGGCGCCGGGCGCGAGGGCGCGGGGCTTGCGGGGCCGGCCGTCTTTGGAAAACGTGGCGCAGGCGGACAACCCGAGCATGGCGGCGGCCATGGCGGAGAACGTGATGAAATCGCGGCGATTCAGGTGGGATTGGGTATTTTTTGACATGGGGTGAAGACGGATGAGGAACCGGGCGAAACGTTCGCCTATCGGACAGGTTGCGCATGGTGGGTAAATAAACGCGCCGCTGCCAAGCTGTGTTTTGCGTCGGCCAAATTTTAATTGGACGCAGCACCTGAAAAATCCGCGCCGCCCCGCGCTTGCGCGCCGCTCGCACCCGCGCTCAATCTGCGAAGCCGATGCAACTCACCAAACACTGGGCCGCCACGCTCGACGACTACGCCATCGACCTCGCTTGGTCGCCCGACGGCACCCTCCTCGCCGCCGCCAGCGCCGCCGGCCCCGTCTCGCTTTTCGCCGCCACCGACGGCGCCAAACGCCACGAACTCCCCGGTCACGAGCAAGGCACCAACTGCATCGCGTGGGCGCCCTCCTCCGGCTCTCAACCCTCAGCTCTCAACGCCCAGCTTCTTCTCGCCACCGGCGGCCAAGACGGCGCCGTAAAATTCTGGGACGCCACCGCCGGCCAGCACACCGCCACGGCCGCCCTCGGCACCGCCTGGGTCGAGCACCTCGCGTGGGTCTCCGCCTCCGCTTCCGGCTCTCAACTCTCAACTCTCAGCTCTCGGCTTCTTTTCGCCTCCGCCGGCCGCAAACTCACCGCCCTCCGCGCCGACGGCAGCGTCGCCCACTCCTTCAAAGACGCCGCCAAATCCATCTCCGCCCTCGCCGCCCAGCCCGCCGGCGGCTGCGTCTCCGCGTCGCACTTCGGCGGCGTGCAGCTCTGGGACGCCGATGATTTTGTTCTCCAGAAAGAATTCCCCTACGCCAACGGCATCCACGCCCTCGTCTGGTCGCCCGATTCCAAATGGCTCGTTTCCGGCAACCAGGACCCGTCCGTCCACCTCTGGATTCCGGAGACCGACGTCGAACTCCACATGAGCGGCTACGAGTCGAAGGTGAAACACCTCTCCTACGACCACACGTCCCGCTGGCTCGCCACCGGCGGTGGCCGCGACGCCTGCATCTGGGACTGCGCCGGCGAAGGCCCCGAAGGCCGCGAACCCGCGATGCTGCCGCACGAGGCGCCCGTATGCGCCGTGGCCTTCCAGCACACCCACAGCCTCCTCGCCACCGCGAGCCTCGACGGCGTCGTGCAAGTCTGGAGCCCCGAGCGCGCGAAGCCGCTCCGCGCCACCGTGAAAATGCCCCACGCCGCCACCAAGCTCGTCTGGTCACCCGACGACCGCCTCCTCGCGATCGGCTCCGAAAAAGGCGCCGTTTACGTGCTGAAGTGCGAGGCGTAACCACGAACCGGTAGGGCAGGTTATCCCTGACCCGCCGCCCTTCGCGTCCGCCGCCCTCCTTCTCCTTTCGTGGGTTGCGTCCTCGTTCGCGTCGCAACTCCGCCTCCATTCGCCGACATTAGCCACCGCTCCGCGCTCGGCTCCGTAAAACCCCCCGTGATTCCCGCCCCTCCGTTCGGAAAATTCTCCGCCGCGTTGCACTTCCCCTTCTCTCTCCACCCTCTCTTCCTTTCATGCGATTCTGTCCCTTCCTCCCACTCCTCCTCACCCTCACCGCGCTCCTCCCCGCCCTCCGCGCCCAAACCCCACCTACCCCACCCGCGCAGACTCACGTTGCCGCCATCGGCGCCGCCCCCCTCCGCGCCCCCGCCACCGCCGACTTCGTCCCCGGCGCGAGCTTCACCCTCGAAGGCTGGTTCTACCTCACCGGCAACACCCCCTTCGCCTGGCTCATGGGCAAAGGCCTCGCCACCGGTGGCACCGATCCGTTTCTCAGCTTCGCCCTCCTCCTCAACGACGACGGCACCCGCGTCCGCTTCACCGTCTCCACCGGTGCCGCCGGCAGCGCGCGCGACGTCACCGCCCCCGCCGCGTTCCCGCTCCGCACCTGGACGCACGTCGCCGCCGTCTTGGAAAACGGCACCACCACTCGCCTCCTGATCAACGGCACCGTCGTCGCCACCGGCACCGCGACCGGCGCGCCGCTCTCCGCGCCCACCGTCCCCTTCGGCGTCGGCATCGCCTACCTCGCCAACGGCAACACCAACTTCCCCGGCTTCCCCGGCCTCGCCCGCCAAGTCCGCACCTGGTCCGCCGCCCGCACCACCGCGCAAATTTCCGCCGACGCCTCCCTCTCGCTCCCCACCGACCGCACCGGCCTAGTCGCCGCCTGGCCGCTCGACGACACCTCCGGCGCCACCGCGCGCGACCTCAGCGGCGCCAATCGCGCGCTCACCTCCTCCACCGGCAGCATCGCCGCCACCCGCCTCGCCATCCTCGAAGCCGGCCCCTTCTTCGCCACCACCACCACCGCCGTATCCGATAATTCCCTTCGCTCCCTCAGCGACGGCCACCTCATCGACTTCGATTCCGACGGCGATCTCGACCTTGTCGCCGTGCAGGTTTTCTCCCCGCCCACCGTGCCCGAGACGCGCACCCGCCTCCGCGCCTTCCGCAATAACGCCGGCACCTTCACCGACGCCACCGACGCCGTCCTCGGCAACGTCACCATGGTCCACCCGCGCCACGCCCACGTCGCCGATTTCAACCGCGACGGCCGCCCCGACCTCCT
>JANXLP010000428.1 GCA_025355125.1 Opitutaceae bacterium
AAAAATATTGTAGGCGTTGTATTAGGGTGTAATGGTTACGATATCATTGACCTTGGGGTAATAACCGACGATCACGAGCATCAGCGACGCGAGGTCGTCAAACTTGAAGCCGATGGACAACGCGAAGGAACCGAGCTTGAGCCATTCGAAGGAGGCGGTGAAGCGCTCGTTGTGCAGCGCGAGAATCACCGAGACGACGGCGATGACAACGGCCACGGTGGTCGAAAGGGCGGCGGCGAGGCCACCGCGGCGGCGCAGGAAGAACGCGATCACCGCGGCGGAGACGAGCGGGAGGAGGAGAACGAAAATGGCGTGCGAGAGCATGGTCATCGGCGTCAGTTCTTCAGGGAATCGAGCTTGTCGATCTGCACGGTCTGACGCTTGCGGAAGAGCGCGACGATGATGGCGAGACCGACGGCGACCTCGGCGGCGGCGACGGTGAGGATGAAGAAGACGAAGACGTTGCCATCCATCGTGCCGTTGAAGCGCGAGAAGGCGACCAGGGCCAGGGTCGAGGCGACGAGCATGAGCTCGAGGCTCATGTAAACGACGAGGGTGTTGCGTCGCAGGAGCACGCCAAAGAAGCCGATACAGAACAGCAGGGCGCTGATGATCACGTATTCGTTGAGACTGGCCGTCATCATTTGAGATCCTCCAAGCCGTCGTGTTTCTTGCTGAGGACGATCACGCCGAGCATGGCGATCAGCAGGAGGAATCCGATGATCTGCACCGGGAGCAGGTAGGTCGTGAACAGCTGGTAGGCGTAAAGTTTCATGTGGGCGCCGTCCGCTGCGAGTCGGTTGAGGCGCGGCGCATCGAGGTGGCCCTTGACGGCGATCGTGCCCAGGCCGGTGAGCAGGAGCGCGAACGACAGCAAGCCGGCGAACGTGGTCAGGCCGCTAAACCCGAACGACTGGCGGCCCTGCACATCGAGCAACATGATAATGAATAGGAACAGCGCCACCACCGCGCCCGCGTAAACCAGCAGAAGAATGAACGCCAACAAGTAGGCATCGAGCTGAACAAAGAGACCAGAGACGCCGACGAGACAGAGCAGCAGGCAGAAGGCGGCGTTAACGGCATTCTTGTTCACCACCACGCCGACGGCACAAAGCACCGTGAAGGTGGAGAACAGCAGGAATAAAAATTGAGCTAAGTCGGGCACGGAAAGGGCAGGTGTTGGCGGCTGGTCTGGGGGCTGGCAACGATGGATTAGTGGGTGTTGCCGTGTTCTTCTGCGGCTTTCTTTTTGTCCCACTTGAAGTGTGCGTCGGGCAATGTGCCGCCGAGTTCGTAGAGGCGATCCTTGTGGTTGACCATCTCCGCACGGGTGTAGCCGGACATTGAAAACTGGTTTTGGAGGACGATGGCTTCCTCGGGGCAAACTTCCTGGCAGAGGCCGCAATAGATGCAGCGGAGCATGTCGATATCGAAGGTTTTGGGGCCTTTCTCAACGTGGGCGTGGTCGGGTTGGTCGGCGAGAATTTCGCCGGGCGTAATGCGGATGGCTTTCGGCGGGCAGACGAATTCACAGAGCTGGCAGGCGACGCATTTCTCGCGACCGTTGGGGTCCATCACGAGAGTGGGCACGCCGCGGTAACCGTTGGGAATCGTCGGACGCTCCTCGGGATATTCGAGGGTCTTCTTCGGCGCGATGAGATGCTTAAAAGTCGTCTTCAACCCGCCCACGATCTGCGGGAGGTAGGTGCGCTCAAGAAAGGTGAGCGGCTTGCGTTCGACGGTGATGACGGCCATGGCGCGGGTCGGTTGGGAAATTATTTTTGGATCAACGCGATCGCGATCGCGTAGAAGAGAAGATTGGCGATGGAGAGCGGCAGCATTTTCTGCCAGCCGATCTTCATGACTTGGTCGTAGCGGAAACGTGGCAGCGTCCAGCGCACCCACATGAAGAAGAAAATCATCGCGAGCACCTTGCCCATGAAGATCGTGATGGAGAGCACGCCGACGAAGAGCGGCGCGTGCGCGAAGGGAAGAAAGCTGCCGAGCAAGCCAACGAAGTCCGCGAGCGAGACCCACGGAAGCGGATTCCAACCGCCGCCGAAGAGGAGCATGAACACGCCGGAGCCGACGATCATGTGGGAATACTCGGCGACGAAAAAAAGACCCCATTTAAACGCGCCGTATTCCGTGTGGAAACTGCCGACGAGGTCGGCTTCGGATTCGACGGTATCGAAGGGCTGGCGGTTGGTCTCGGCGAAGAGGGCGACGAGGAAGATAAAAGCCGACACCGGCATCAGGAAACCAAACCACATGCCGCCAAGGAAGCCGGGCTGACTCTGGAACTCGACCACCGCGCCGAAACCCATCGTGCCGGGTGTGCCGGGGGCGTTGACCCACAAAAAGACGGGCAACACGGCGAGCGTCATCGAAAGCTCGTAGGAGATGAGCTGCGCGGAGGCGCGCACGCTGCCGAGAAAGGGGTATTTCGAGTTGGATGCCCAACCGGCGAGAATCATCGAGTAAACGCCGAGCGACGAAACGGCGAACACGGCGAGCATACCAATGTCGAGCGGCGCGAGACCGAGGGGGATCACTTTTCCGGCGGCGTCGAAGTAGGCCCCGAAAGGCACCGCGACCACCGTGGTGAGCGCGGGAATCATCGCGACGATAGGCGCGAGGATGAAGTAGAACTTGTTAACGTGACCGGGCAGCGAGTCTTCCTTAAAGAGCATCTTGCCGCCGTCGGCCATCACGTGAAAAACCCCGAGGCGCTGTAGAAATTTTCCAAGAAAAGGAATCCACGCGACCCATGGCACGATGGCACGGTTGGGGCCGGGGCGATCCTGAATCCACGCGGCGACTTTGCGCTCGGCCATCGAGCACGCGCCAGCGATGGGGAAGATCACCATAATGACCGCGAGGCCCTGAATGAGGAGCCGGAGAACGAGCGGGATTTCAAAGTAGAAGTCGAACATGGCGGCGCGGCGTCAGGGAGAATCAGGCGGTCGCAGCGGCAACGGCGGGTTGCGCGGGTTTGTAGTGGAGCGTCTCACCCTCGGCGAAGGGTAACGCCGCGAACGGCGTAGCGTCGAGGAGCAGACCGGTTTCGGGAAGATTCGCGTAGGTCATCGTCGCGAGCGCGGGGACTTCGGCGGCGATGAGTTTCCAGACTGAACCCAGATCGGAAGCGGCGGTGGCGCCGGCGGCAGTCGCGAGCTTGGCGAGGACGATGAGGTCGTCGGTCGCGCCTTGCGGACCGGGGACGGCCTTGGCGAATTTCTGGATACGGAACTGCTGGTTCACGAATGTGCCGTTTTTCTCGAAGACGGAGAGCGTCGGGAGGACGACCTGGGCGGCCGCGCTGGTGGCGTTGAAGTGGGTGCCGAGATAAACGACGGAAACTTTCGCAAGCTGGGCGGCGGTGAGGCCGGCGGCGGCGAGGTCTTCGCCGATGGAGACGACGACTTTGACTTTGCCGGCATCGATCTGAGCGCCGAGAGCAGTGAGTTCAGCGGAAGGCAGCGCGGTGATCAGGCCGGTGACGAGCGCACCGCGGACGTTAGGATTGCGGTCGCCGGAGATGAGGAGCTTGTCGCCCTGCCCCACCCGGCTCACGAGCTGCGTCGAAGCGGCGTTGAGCGCGGTCGCGATTTTCTTGGTGAGAAATTGTTCTTCGACGGTGCTGCGGCCCGAGCCGACGATGGCGATGGTGCCGACGTTGGCCTTGCAGAGTTCGGCGGCGGCGTTGACGGCGATATCCAAGCCGCTGTCGCTACCGTTAATCTTGATCGCGGTGAGGCGGTCGGCGGCTTTGACGGATTTGTAGAGGACGCGGGCGCTGTCGGAGAGCCACGTGTCGTTCACATCGTCGTTACGGCGCGGCGTAATGCGATAGATGACGCCCTCGCGCGACCACACGACGGTGTTGGCGCCGACGGAGGACTCGGTGTCGATCGCGTTGGTCTGCTTGAGGAACCAGACGCGCATCTTGAAGCGGAAATCGGTGCTCGTGAGCGCGCCGACCGGGCAGATATCGACGGTGTTGAGCGAGTAATTATTCTCTAGCTTCTTACCGGGATAGCACGTGAGCGTAGAGTAGCTGCCGCGATCTGCGAAACCGAGGACGTCGTCCTTCACGATCTCTTTGGAAAAACGAATGCAACGGGAGCAGAGAATGCAGCGCTCGTCGTCGAGCGTGACGCGTGGCCCGAGCTGCGTGCGCTTCGGCTTAACGTTTTTCTGCTCGATGAAACGCGAGTAACCGCGGCCATAGCCGGTGGCTTGTTCCTGGAGTTTGCATTCGCCGGCTTGATCGCAAATCGGGCAATCGAGCGGGTGGTTGATGAGGAGGAATTCCATCACGCCTTCGCGCGCGTCCTTCACCATGGGCGAAGTCGTCTTGACGTGAAGGCCAGGTGAAACGTTCGTGCCGCAACCGATCTGGGGGCGCGGGATCCAGTTGATCTTCTGCTTGCCGGTGGCCGGGTCCATGATCGGCGCCTTGGTGGCGGGATCGACGGCGGGCATGCCCATTTCGATGAGACACATCCGGCAGTTACCCACGATGGTGAGTTTCGGATGGTAGCAGTAATGCGGCACATCGACGTTCACGAGGCGGGCGGCCTCAATCACATTGGTGCCCTTCGGCACGGCGATCTCCTTGCCGTCGATGTTGACGGTGACGAGGTCGGGTTTTGCGGGAGCGATCATCGGAGCGGGAAAAAGTTAAACGAGCGCGACGGCGTCGGCGGGCTTGGCGGTTTTTTTGGTCTCGGAATAGCCCTTAAACTCATCGCCGAACTTCGCGATGAAGCTCTGGGTCGGCCACGAGCACGCTTCGCCGAAGGCGCAAATCGTGCGGCCGGGAATCTGATCGGCGACACTCTTGAGCAGCGCGGCGTCCTCGGGACGGGCCTGGCCGTGGACCATGCGGGAGGAAATCTTCTTCATCCACAGAGAACCTTCGC
>JANXLP010000439.1 GCA_025355125.1 Opitutaceae bacterium
CCATAGCCCACCCCGCTATGTCCGCCGCACCCGACCTCAACTCTCGCGGCTTCCTCCTCCACGCGACCCTCCTTCGCGAGCAAGTCCCGTCCTTCGACGCCTACCCGTTCAACCTCCCCGTCGTCCGCACGCTCGCCACGCTCCCGCTCCATCGCTCGGTGACGTTCATCGTCGGCGAAAACGGCTCCGGCAAATCCACCCTCCTCGAAGCCCTCGCCATCGCCGCCGGTTTCAACGCCGAAGGCGGCTCGCGCAATTTCAATTTCCACACCCGCGCCTCGCACTCCGAACTCCACCGCTGCCTCCGCCTCGCCCGCAGCCAACGTCGCCCCCGCACCGGCTTCTTCCTCCGCGCTGAATCCTACTTCAACGTCGCCACCGAGATTGAGCGCCTCGGGGCCATCCCGACTTTCAAACCCGATGAGCCTCCGTTCATCAATACCTACGGCGGCCGCTCTCTCCACGAGCAGTCCCACGGCGAATCCTTCATCGCCCTCATGAAAAACCGTTTCACCGGCGACGGCCTTTACTTCCTCGACGAACCCGAAGCCGCCCTCTCGCCCACCCGCCAGATGGCCGCCCTCGTGCGCATTCACGATCTCGTCGGCGAAGGCGCTCAGTTCATTATCGCGACCCACTCGCCCATCTTGATGGCCTACCCCGACGCCACCATCCTCGGCGTCGGCCCCGACGGCCTCGCCCCCATTCGTTACGAAGACACCGAGCACTACGTCATCACCCGCCGCTTCCTCAACCACCCCGCCGGCATGCTCCGGCATTTGCTCACGCCCGAAGTTTAGCCCCGGGCCCGCCTACTCCGCGGTCGCCAGCATCCGCGCCACCGCCGCCCGAAATTCGCCGATCGCGAACGGCTTCGACAGGCACGTTAGCGCATTCTTTTTCAGGAAATCCTGGAACGTATCGCTCACCACATCGCCCGTCATGAAAATCACCCTCCGGGCCACCGCCGGGTTCGTCGCGCACAGGTGCTCATAAAGCCGCACCCCGTTTAGCCCGGGCATTTTCCAATCGGAAACGATCACGGTGAATTTTTTCTCCGCCAGCAGTTCGAGCGCCCGCTGCCCGCCCTGCGCCGTCTCCACACTGTGGCCGTCGGCCTGCAGCAACTCGCTCGCGAGTTCCAATATCCAAGGCTCGTCATCGATCACCAGAATCGGCCGCCCCGCCGCCCCGTCGCGCTCGGCAAACAGCGGCGGCGTAGCACCCGTCCGCAGTTCCCCTGGCCACGAATCATGCACCACCGGCAGCTCGATCACAAACGCCGCCCCGCACCCCGGCTCGCTCCGCACACGGATACTCCCCCCGTGCTCCTGGATGATCCCGTAGCTCAGACTCAGCCCAAGCCCCGTGCCCTTCCCCACCGGCTTCGTCGTGAAAAACGGATCGAAGATCCGCGCCACATGCTCCGGTCGGATGCCCGGCCCGTTGTCCGCAAACTCCACCACCACCATCCCGTTCGCCGTGTGCGTGCGGATCGTCACCCGTCCCTCGCGCTGCGACGGCTCGATCGCCTGACGCGCATTGCCGAGGATGTTCACAAACACCTGCTGCAACTGGTGCGGATCGGCCATGGTCACCGGCAGCGGATCAGTGAATTCCTTCACCACCGTCACCCCGCTCGTGCGCAGATCGTAGGCCATGATTTCCAGCACCTCCTCCACGACTACGTTCAGCCGCACCAGTTTTCGCTCCGGCGGCTGCTGCCGCGCGAAGCTCAGCAGGCTGTGCACGATTTTGTGGCAACGGTGCGCGCTCTTCGCGATCCGGTCCAAGTGCGCGTGGATCTTCGCCTCCGCCGGCATCGTCTGCAGCAACTCGGAAAAGCCCACCACCGCCGTTAGCGGATTGTTCAGCTCGTGCGCCACCCCCGCCACGAACTGCCCGACCGCCGACAGCTTCTCACTCTGGATCAGCTGCGCCTGCGTCGCCTTCACCGTCTGCATCGCCCGCTCCAACTCCGCCCTCGAAGTCTGCAGGTGCGTCATCATCCGGTTGAATTCCTGCGCGAGATCACCCACCTCGTCGTTGGACACCCGCTCGATCCGTCGTGAAAAATCCCCCCGACCCACCGCCTCCGCGCTGTCGTGCAGCTCGCGCAGCGGCCGCGTCACGCGACGCACAAACCACGAGACCACCAGTCCGCTCAGCAAAATCCCCCCGAGGCTCAACCCGAGCAGCGTCCGCCGCGTATCCTCCAGCGCCCGCAGCCTCGGCTCGTAGGAGGAGAGCAATACGTAACGAAATCCCGCCTGCCCGCGCCGCGCGCCGTAGGTCCCTGCCAACCCCAAAAAATGTTCGCCCGCCGCCTCCGTGGAGAGCACGCGTTTGCCCCCCGTGCGGCCGCGCGCGACCTCCTCCGCGCCAAACTTCCGCAACACCGTCTCACCGCGCTCGGGCGAATCGAAACTGGACGCCGCCAACCGCCCGCCGATGAGCAGCAAAATCTCCGTGCGCGGCAGCCTGAGCTCGCGAAACGCCTCCGCGCCCAACCTCACGCCCACCGTCAGCACGCCGCTCAACGCGCCGCCTTCGCTCATCACCGGCACCGCCACCACCGTGTAGATATTGTCGTCGAGACCGAGACTGCCCACCGCCGCCTCGCCCCCAAACGCCGCCGCCGTGATCGCCGCCGCCGCCTGTGAAAATGCCGCCGGCACCGGCGCCCCTTCGCGCCGTTCTCCCGCGACCAGACCGTCCGCCCGCGTCGAGAACAACAGCTCCTCATGCTCGCCCGGCGAGTTTGCGACCACATCGCGCAGTAGCCGCGCCATCGTTTTCGGATCTTGGATTCCCGCCGTCACCCGGAACCGCGCCTCGCCCGCGTATCCCCGGTAGCGCGACAGGAAATTGTCGGCCCGCGCGTCGAGCGATTTCACAAACACCGCCTCGGCCGTCTCCAGCGTCTGCCGCGCCTCCTCGTGCATCTGGCGGCTCAGGCGGTCGTTCACGATCCACACCGTCAACGTCGGCGATGCGACCAGAAAGCCCAACACCACGAGCAGCACCTTGGCCTGCACGCTCAGTCGCAGATTTCCGGGCATGATGGCCATCGTCAGAGTTTCGGTAGCTCGGCCACACCGAGTGCAAAATTCACCGTCACCTCGCCCTGCGCCGGCACCACCACGTCCTTCGTCTGGCTCGGCAGCCGCTCATGCCAGGCCCGCAACCGGTAGGTCCCCGCCGGCACGTTCCTGATCACAAACCGCCGCCGGTTGTCCGCCACCGCGAAATACGGATTCGGCAGCACCAGAATGATGCAATGCATGTTCGTATGGATCGCGCAGAACACGTCCACCCGCCCCAGCCGGTCGAACTGCACCTCGGGCACTTTTTCCTTTTTGTAGAAGCCGAGGTTGAAATCCTGCGTCTCCGTCATCGAAAAAACATTATGGAAAATGTCGTCCTCATTCGGCCACCGCACCGTCGTGCCGACCACGATCGGCAACACGTGCGGCTCAAACGTCGCCTCCTTCTGCACGATCTTCAGCGGCGCCGGCCCCGCCGGCGGCGCCACGAGCTGGTCGATGTTCACTACGAAATCGCGCAACGCCTCATAGTCGACTTTCTCCACAAATTTATAGCGCCGGCTCGCATAGGCCCCGCCACCGCCCGCCTCCGTCGGCGCAGGCGGTGCCTCCGCCGCGATTACACCCGTGATCGTGCCCGCCCGGCCGCCGATGCAGCCCAGCCCCGCTAGCAAGATCGCGCCCACGCAGTTTCTCAGCGTCATCATGTCAAAATTTTACCGCGAGTTCGCCGCCCAGAAAATCCTCGTCGTTCCGCGCCGCCCCGTTCGTCATCCGCCCCGATTCGCGCGCATACTCCGCCTTCAGCACCACCGCCTCGCCGAACCGATAGCCGAGCCCCAGACTCAGCCGGCGCAACTGCTCCGCGAACGACGGCCGGTAGAAAAACGTCCCCGCCGCGCCCCACCCCGCGAGCGGATAGCCCCGCGGTGCCCGGACCTCCGAATAGCGCACCGCCCCATAAAGCGACCCGGCCAGCACCTGCACCGCCTCCACGTGGCCATACCGTAGCCTCCGTGAATTATCCGCCGTCGTGTCGCTGTCGCCGAACCGCACCTGGCCGAGCGCCGCGCCGAGATGGCCGCTCCGCCAACGCGCCGTCGCGTCCACCTCAAACAGGCTCGCCCAAAACGTGCCCGTCGTTTTCGCCGGCCCGAGCGCGCGGAAATAGCCATTGGCAAACCACACCTCCGAAAGATTGTCCGCCACCGCCGCCAGCTCCCCCGTCCGCATCGCACTCGCACTCAGGTGCAACCACCGCGTGGGATCGCCCCCGATTCGCGCCACCACGGCCTTGTCGGCATTGAAGTCGCGCAACCGGCTCGCCCCTCCGTTTTGCACCGCCACCGCGTAGCTCAACGGCCCGACTTGTCCGTAAATTTCCACGCCCTCGTCCGTGCCCCACACATCGGCGAGCGAGTGGGAGATCAGCGGATTCGCGACCGGCCCGCGCACTTGATACTCCTCGCCAAACGGGATGTTGATCCGCCCCGCGCGCACGCCGAGCGCGCCCGGCTGCCCCCACGCCGCCGACACGTCCTCGAAATCGACATACATCTCGCCCAGTTGAAAACTGTCCACGTTCGTCTCGCGCGGCAGCAGCTTCAACTCCGTGAAAAAATAAACGCCCTTCCGCACCGGCGCCTCGAAACTGATGACCGGGTCATCCACCCGAAACTCCCCTTTTGGAAACGCCCCCGCGCTTCCCGTCTTGAAATACGCGAAGCCCGCCTCGCCCGCTACCCGCACCGCGCGCTCCCGCCGAAAAGCATCCGGCCCCGCGACAGCCTCCGCTGCTTCCTCGCGCCGCTCCGCCACCGGCCTCGCCTGACGCGCGCCCGCCTCCTGCAGCTCTTTCAACTGCACCGCCAGAGCGTCGATCATGCGCTGCTGCGCCTGCACCTGATCCTGCAGCCGGCCGTTCTGCTCCGCCAGTTCACCCAACCGCACCGCCACCGCCTCCGCCGCACACGCCGTCCCCGCCCCGAGCACGATCCCGGCGAGGGTCAACAGCCTGAGGGAGGATCGCATGGTCACGCCACGACTCCCATCGCCGCGCCCTTTTCCCTCAAGCGCCCAACCGTGACCGTTCTGTTACCCTGCCGTCCCGCCCGGTTCGTCCGCTCAACGCCCCGTCTCTAACCGCGCGAGCATCATCACGCGCCGCCGCGAACTCCGGACGCAACCTCACCGCCTCCGCAAACTGCGCCCGCGCCTCCGCGTAGCGCCGCAGCTGCACCAGCGCATTACCTAAATTGTAATGCATCTCCGGGTAGTCGGGCCGCAGTCTCAATGCGGTCTGATAGCACCGCACCGCCTCCTCAACTTCACCCAACTCGGCGCATACGATCCCCAAATTGCCGCGCGCCGCGGCGAGTTGTGGGTCGGCGCGCACCGCCGGTTCCAATTCAGCCCTCGCCTCCGTGAACTTGCCACCTTGCGCCAGCAACACGCCGAGATTCAACCGCGCCGCCGCGTGCTCCGGTTCCAGCCGCACCGCTTCGCGATACTGAGCCTCCGCCGCATCGGCCCGCCACGAAGCCGCCAGCACCAGACCCAGCGTGTAGTGCGTTTCGGCCGACGTCGGTCGCAACACCAATGCCCGTCGCAGATGGCGTTCCGCTTCCCCGCCCCTCCCACGCCGAAATTCCGCAGCCCCCCATTGCAACTCCGCGTCCGCGTGATTCGGATCGATCTGGAGAACCCGGGCAAAGGCCCTGCCCGCCAGATCGGGCCGGCCGCTTTCAAGCAGAGCCAGCCCCAAAAGATAGTGCGCTTCGGTCCATTCGGGCAGGTAACTCAACGCCAAGCGAAGCGGCTCCAGCGCCTCCTCGCTCCGCCCCCGCGCGATCAATAACCGCGCCCGTTTCGTGTGCGCCTGCGCGAAATACGGCAGGATCTTCACCGCCTCCGCATACTCCGCCATCGCCTCGTCGCCCCGCCCCGCCGCATCCAGCGCGAGCCCGAGATTATAGTGCATCTGCGCCGTCACCGGCCCGAGCCGCAGCGCCTCGGCATAGCACTTAATCGCCTCGGCCCATTGTCCGCGTCGATAGTGCGCCGTGCCTAGATTTCCCTGCGCAATCGCGCTCATCGGCCGCTTAGCCACCGTGTCGCTCCACAGCCGCAGGTCGCTCGCATAATCCAGATTCCGCCGCCACGTCAGCCCGCCCGCCACCAACGCGATTCCGAAAAAACTCACCAACGCCACACGCCCGCCCCAAGCCACGCCCGCACTCACTATCAGCGCGGGCACCGCTGCCAATGGCAGATACATCCGGTGCTCCACGATCATCTGAATCGTCCCCGGCACCAAACTCGTCGGCGCCAGAATCACAAAAAACGTCGCCAGCACAAATCCCAGCACCGGCCGCCGCCACCACGCCCACAGCGTCGCGCCCAACAACCCGAGCACCACCACCGCCGGCACCGCCAC
>JANXLP010000469.1 GCA_025355125.1 Opitutaceae bacterium
AGTTGGAAACCGTCGCCGCCCTCGCGGAGCGAATCCTCCCGCGCACCGACACTCCGGGCGCGCTCGATGTGGGTGTGCCTGCATTTATCGACCTGATGGTCGGTAAGTATTTCAGCGCCGAAGAGCGACAGATGTTCACGGCGGGGCTCACCGAATTCGACACGACGAGCGTAGCGAAACATCAAGGGGCCTTTGCCTCCCTCTCCGTCGCGCAGCAGGACGCGTTGCTCATGGAGCTGGCGGTGACGTCGCAGAAAAAGGAAAAAACATTCTGCCATCAAATCCGTGAGCTGACCGTGGTGGGTTATTTCACGTCGGAAAATGTGGGCCGAAACGTCCTGCACTACGATCCCGTCCCCGGCCGCTTCGATGCGTGCGTGCCGTTGTCCGAGGTCGGCAACCGGTCGTGGACGAAGTAGGGCGGGAGCGCGCGCAGCGGACCTTCATCCGCGGCGCCGATTGCCTAATTGGTGTGAGTTGGCTAGAGGTATGACTCTGGTGCGAACTCGCCCGGACTTTATACCATGCAAATCGGCGTAGATAGTTTTGTAGCGACTGCCCTCGACGCGTCCAGAGACGGCGCCAGAGGCGATGTGACGCGCGTGCAGGAACTGCTGGAGCAGGTCGAGTTGGCCGATCAGGTCGGGCTCGATGTCTTCGGCATCGGCGAACATCACCGCGCGGATTACGTGGCCTCGGCGCCGGCCGTATTACTCGCGGCCGCGGCGGCGCGCACGAAGCACATCCGCCTCGTCAGCGCGGTGACGGTGCTCAGCTCGGATGACCCGGTGCGCGTGTTTCAGCAGTTCGCTACGCTCGATCTTATTTCTCATGGCCGCGCGGAGATCATCATCGGGCGCGGATCGTTCATCGAGTCCTACCCGCTGTTTGGTTTCGATCTTGAGAACTACGACGAGCTTTTTTCCGAGAAACTGGAGTTGCTGCTCAAGCTGCGCGACCAGACCAAGGTTACCTGGTCGGGCAAATACCGACCGTCGCTCACGGGGCAGGGTGTCTATCCGCGGCCCCTGCAAAATCCGCTGCCCGTTTGGATCGGTGTGGGCGGCACGCCCGAGTCGGCGATCCGCGCCGGCAAGCTCGGTCTGCCGCTGATGCTCGCGATCATCGGCGGGCAGTCCTCGCAATTTCGCCCGCTCGTCGATCTGTATCGGCGTTCGGGCAAAGCGGCCGGACACGCGCCAGAAAAGCTCACGGTGGGCGTTCACTCCATCGGGTTTCTTGCCGACACCACGAGTGCGGCGCAGGAAATTTTCTGGCCCGCTTACCGCGATGCGTTTGGGAAAATCGGTCGGGAGCGCGGGTGGGCGGCGCCCACGCGGCCGCAGTTCGACGCGCAGGCCAGTCCCATCGGCCGCTCATGGTGGGCGACGCGGAGGCGGTCGCTACCAAAATTCTCGCCGAGCACGCGACGCTTGGCGGCTACTCACGCAAGACGATCCTGCTCGATAATCGCGCGCTCACACACCGGCAGATCATGCGCGCCATCGAGCTGCTGGGCACGCAGGTCGCGCCGCTCGTCAAAAGAGAACTGGGTTCTGCCGACGCGCCGGATCGTGCGGTTTAGGCACCATCGCGGCGGTGAATTGCCATGCGGGTATTTTCAGTTTCGGTAGGCGTATGCCGGAATCCATCGACGTCGTTCATAACCTGAGTGCGCATCGTTTCGAAGCGACCGTCGATGGGCACCTCTCGGTTTGCGACTACACCGTGGACGGCGACCGGATGGTTTTCGCCCACACGCTCGTCCCACCTGAACTGCGCGGGCGCGGGATTGCCGAGCAGTTGGTTCGTGCGGGTCTCAATGAAGCCCGGCGGCGTGGTGCGGTCGTGGTTCCGGCGTGTTCTTACGTGGCGGTGTTCATCGCCCGGCATAACGAATTCCAAGACTTGCTGGCGCACTGAGGCCTCTTGGCTTCGGCCTGGAATTGCGCTCACGTTGCCCCATGAAAACGAAGAAAGCGCCGGCGGCATCGACCTCAAAAGCTGACGACGTGGAAGCATTCATGGAGGAGTTGGAGCATCCGCTCAGAGCCGAGATCGGGGCTGTGCGCCGGATCATCCGCGAGGTCAGTCCCACGATCAATGAAGCCATCAAATGGAATGCGCCGAGTTTCCGCACCACGGATTTCTTCGCGACGACGCACCTGCGCTCGCGCGATCAGGTGCAGTTGATTTTCCATCTCGGGGCGAAGGTGCGGAAAGATTTGCCGCCGCTCGAACTTGCTGATCCGGCCGGGCTGGTGAAGTGGCTGGCCCAGGACCGCTGTCTGGTGACGGTTGGCATGGGGAAAACCGTCCAGGCGAACAAAGGCGCGCTGGAGGCGAGTGTTCGCGCGTGGATCGACTAGGTCTGACGCGCGGAATCAGAAAGCGGAGGTCGCGGCGCCTCAGACTTTTTTCACGAAGCAGGCCTTGAGCGCCATCGGGCTGCCTTCGATTTTGCAGGCGATCTCGTGGTCGCCGTCTTGCAGGCGGATATTTTTGGCCTTGGTGCCGGATTTAAGCACCTGAGAACCGCTGCCAAGCTTGAGATCTTTGATGAGCGCGACGGTGTCGCCCTCGGCAAGCACGTTGCCATGGGCGTCTTTGACGACGCGCGCGACCTCAGCTTCCGCTGCCTTCGGCCACTCGTGTCCGCAGGTCTCGCATTCCCAGTGGTCGGAGTGACTGAGCACATCTTCGAGCGTGCAGGCGGGGCAGTGAGGGTGAGGCATGTTAGGTTTAAATCGAACTCCAATGCACCAACGTTCGCAAAGACTCCGCATCCAGCAATGGAGGAATGGAGAGAGGGTGGTTAATGGACCGGTTAATAATTAGTGCCGCCGAGGGCGGGAAATTAGAAAAACAGAGCAGATTTTCTTGGATCGAGCGCCCGATCATGACCTCGGGTCTTTTCGCGGAGTTTGCGGTTTAGTTTTATATCGGACATAGCCTGACCAAAATATTCCCGCAAATACTCCAGAACCAATTAGGGCCTTGGGTTCCTGCACTCCAAAATTAACCAAAACAACGACGAATGTCAGCGAAGCAAAAAGCGCAGAAAGCAGGTTAATATACTTCATATTGTCACTGCCGTGCTAGGTATGGCGGAGGTGGCGCGCAAGCGATGAATCGCATGATGCTTCCGCACTTGCTGGTCGGAGTAGTGAGACGCAGTTTCACAGCACACCATGAATACCCCGAATACCTCCTCCGTGCTCAGCCGCCGCGATTTCATGCTGCGCGCAGGGCTGCTAACCGCCGCCGCTGGCCTCGCGCCGGCATCCCTTGCTGCGGCGACGGCACCCGCGACAACTCCATCGGTTCCTGCTGGCACGAATGCGTATCAAATCGGCCTGCTCGAGAAATGGTTCTTCGACGGTGGCGACGGTGGCGCGCTCAAATACACGCCCGACGAGATGGCGCAGACGCTCGACGAGATCGGCCTCGATCTCGAACTCACGTTGCGAAAAAACGGCCATATCACGCCGGAGAAGGCCCCCGACGAACTCCCTGTGATGGCCGCCGCGCTCGCGAAAAAGCAGCGCCGCATTC
>JANXLP010000484.1 GCA_025355125.1 Opitutaceae bacterium
CGCCGCGCGTCCGTCGCCGAATGCAGCCCGGCCGGCACGTAAACGATCCCGCCGGCACCCTCCAGATTCTTGCCATAGGTTCCCGTGAGGCTGGCGGCCTCGGCCACATAGATCCACACTTGCCCTCGGGTAACGCCCACATCTGCGATGCGGAACGAGCCCTTGAACGCATCCGTGTATGAGACGACCACCGCGTCATGCGGGGACATAAAGGAATTCACCGTCTTCACCAAACTCGAGCCCCGCGGATCGAAATTGGGATAGACCGTAACGGGCACGGACCGCATTTTCTCCGGCCGATCCGTCGGAGCCGCCGTCATCACCGCCGCACTGAACATCAGGACGCCTAGCATGAGGTTTTTCATGGGCCGAACCTGCGTGTTGTTTTTCTCCACTTCAACCCATTTGCAGGCCGTTCTGCCGAAGCCCCATTCCTTGACGCGCGCCGTCGCGCTAAGCCGTAACGATGCAATCGAGCGGCGAGCGCAGAGCGAAGCGTGCGAAACCAAACGGTGAACGCGTCGCGTCGCTGATAAAACCGCGCCCACGCTCCGAAGATCCGGCTCTCAACTCTCAGCTGAATTTCTAGGGCTAACGGGCGGGCGGATGAACCGAAAGACTAATGCCAGACGCTCTCGCGATGGCCTTCAATGCTTCGATATCCAGCTCCCAGCGGCTATCTACGATCCCGCAATAGCGAACCTTGAGCGTGCGGACCAAATGCACGAGTTCGGCTGACGAGAGATTCTCCGTTGAGAACCCGATGTCTTCCAACCCGGGCAACGCAGCGACCGATTCTATGCCTCTGAGCGTAACGTTCCGACACTGACTGACGTTCACGCCCCGGAGCGCCGGAAAAGCGGCCAGTTCCTTCAGCCCGGCATCGGTTATGTCCGTTTGGTCGAGCCCCAAACCTTGCAAAGTCTTGATTGTTTTTAAGGACGCCAAGCCCACGTCGGTCACCCCGCGCGACCCGTCCAACCCCAAGTTGCGGAGACGGAGCCAATTTAATTTCGAAATCGCCGCCAACTTCACATCGCTCGCTCCGCCATTTTTCGGATCGAAGCGAATGTGTTCGGTGGTCCGAAACTTTATCAACAGCGGATAAAATTCCAACGGCAGCTCGCCGATGGTAAGCGCATAGTGGTTCTCGTTCGTCACCCATATATCGAAACGTGATTCGATGTGCGCCGGATAACGCCCGCAGCCCGCAAAAAGGACTGCGCATACCAAGCACAGAGCGTAGTTCCAAAAACATCGGCTTGAACTCATTTTACGAAAGGGATGACACAGGTCCATAGACCGAATTATGTCTGCCACCGGCTTCCTTGGTCGCGCCGTCGTGTCAGGAAAATCGTATGACGGCGCTGGTGCAATCATCCTCTTGCCGCAGGCTCTTCCGCTCCGAAACCCGGCTGGCCAACCCACGCCACCAAACCGGGACTTGCGACCCGTCTCCTCTGCAATACCTTCCGGGCATGAACCGGCAGGTAATCGTCGAACTCCCCGAGGACGCCACCCGTGCAATCGACGTGCGCCCGGAAGACTTGCCGCAGGAGTTACGCGCGGCTGCCGTTTTGCATTGGTTCGAGCAGGGCCGTTTGTCGCAGGGCCAGGCTGCGGCGGCTCTCGGGCTCCAGCGCGGAACTTTTTTCGACCTGCTCGCCTCCCACCGCGTCTCGCCCGTGCAGATGACCACCGAGGAATTGGACCATGAATTCCGGCGCGACTGAGCGCTGGGTGGTCAACGCATCGCCGGTCATCTTGCTGGCCAAGGCCGGGGTCATCCACCTGCTGCCGGGCCTGTGCGCGCAACTGGTCGTTCCGACGGGAGTCGTGGCCGAAGTCGCGCAAGGCCGGCAAGCAGATGCCGGCCGCACCTGGTTGGAAAATGCCGGACGCGCGTTCCTGCGCAACGTGCCCGTTTTGCACTCGGCCCTCGCGGATTGGAACGGAGGCGCTGGAGAGGCTGAGGTCATTTCCTGGGCGCTGCAGAACCCGGGCTTTGTCGCCGTCCTTGATGATCGCGCCGCGCGCAGCCTGGCGACCCGTCACGGCGTGCCCGTGATCGGATCGCTCCGTGTGATTGTCCGGGCTAAAGAGCTGGGCTTCATTCCGACGGCCCGGCCTGCGCTTGAAAAATTGCGCGGTGCAGGCGGCTACGTCAGCGACTCTTTGATCGAGCGGGCCATCGCCCTAGCTGGAGAATCGTAAAGCCCAATCGTCCCTGACCTTCTCGCCCCGTGCCCACCACGCCGCCCGCTCTCCTCCTTGACCGCCCCACCGTCGCCGCGCTCCTCACGCTCGATGACTGCATCACCGCCGTCGAAGCCGCCTTCGCCGCCCATGCGCGCGGCGAGACCATCAGCCCCGGTCTCCTCCACGCCGACGGCATCGGCGGCGAATTTCACCTGAAGGCCGGCGGGCTCCTCGGCGGCCGGCCCGTGTATGCGTGCAAGCTCAACGGCGGCTTTTTCCAAAACCGCGCGCGCCACGATCTGCCCAACATCCAGGGCCTGATTCTCCTCTACGATGCGACCAACGGCGTGCCGCTCGCCGTCATGGAATCCGCCACGGTTACCCTCCTGCGCACCGGCGCCGCCACCGCCGTCGCCGCCAAATACCTCGCGCGCCCCGACTCCGCCACCGCCACGATCTGCGGCGTCGGCACGCAGGGCGCCGTGCAGCTCCGCGCGCTCACCCGCGTGCTGCCTCACTTAAAAACCGTCCACGCCTGGAGCCGCGACCCCGCCCGCGCGGCCGCCTTCGCGCAAAAGATGTCCGCCGAGCTCAGCCTCGACGTCCGCCCCGCGCCCGACCTCGGCACCGCCACGCGCGCGAGCGATGTCGTCGTCACCTGCACCCCTGCAAAAAGAGCATTTCTCGACCGCGCCCACATTTCCCCCGGCACCTTCATCGCCGCCGTCGGCGCCGACAGCCCCGACAAACAGGAAATCGCCCCCGCCCTCGTCGCCGCGTCCTCCGTCGTGTGCGACCTCCTCGAGCAATGCGCGCACGTGGGCGATCTGCACCACGCCCTCGCCGCCGGTCTCATGACGACCGCGCATATCCGCGGCGAACTCGGCGCCATCATCACCGGCACCGCCCCGCGCCGCACGCACGCCGACGAGATCATCCTCTTCGATTCCACCGGCACCGCGCTGCAAGACGCCGCCGCCGCGCTCGCCGTTTATGAGCGCGCCCTCGCCGCCGGCAGCGGCACGCGTTTTCCGTTTTGGGGCTAACCACCGCGCGCATCAGCGTGAGCTGTGCGCTCCGCGCGCGGCCAAGTCAGTCTTTACGCCCCCGCCGCAGTTCACGCCCGCCGCAGCCGCCGCCCACCACCGACCGGCCGCGCGCGGAGCGCCCGGCCCACCTCGAGCCGCCCTCCAGATTCGGCCGCACGGCCCTCCGCTCTCAGCTCTCAGCTCTCAACCCGCCCCCGCACCTCTTCAGTCCCCAAAAAACCGTCCATACACCTTTAGCGAATCCCCCGCCGCCGCGGCCTCGCATTCATCGCCGGCGGGTGCCAGCTGCGGGATCGCCGCCGACACGGCAATGATCGAGACACTGCCATCGCCCTCCTGCACGCCGGGCGAATTGGCCTGCTGCCGGCCCCGGTTGCAGGAGCCGCCGCCGCCGCCACCGGGCCCCGTCTGCGTGCCACCCCCTCCGCCGCTGAAGCCGCCGCCGCCACCCGAGCCATAGCCGAGAAACGCCCCGCCGCCCCCGCCGCCAAAACCGCCCGAGCCGCCAAGATTACCGCAATAATCGGCGCCGGTGCCGCCGCGCCAGTGCGTGCCGCCGAAGCAATACGTCGGCGCGGAGCCGGCCACGCCACCACTCAGCCAGCCCGTGCCGCCACCGCCGCTGAAATGAAATTCACCCGCATCGGCCGAGCCGCCGTGACCGTTGCGCCCGCCGAACCCGGCGCCCATGTCGGCATCGAGCGTGATGATGCCCACGCTCCCGTTGCCCCCGCCGCCTCCGCCCGCCGCCAGCAGCGGCATGTCCGCCAAGGCCCCACGGGCGCTGCCGAGCCAGACGAAGGAGCCGCCGCCGCCGCCACCCGCCGGCTGATGGGCGGAAAATCCGGCCGTGCCCCGCATGCCCACGATGACTTGCAGCCGGTCACCCGCCTTCAGATCAAACGTCCCGCAGACCCGCGCGCCCTTGCCACCCGGCCCGCCCCCCTCGCCGCCCTGCGCGCCGGAGGCTTCGATGACGTAGCTGCCGGTTACCGGCACCAGAAAGGATTGAAGGGTTCCGCTCGCGGAAAATGCGAGCAACGCGTTGCCGATGGCCATACGGGTAGGGTGACGAAGGTTGAGAGATGGCCCAGTGGGCCGGACTCCTCTCAAAGCGTAAGTTCGCCGCCAAAGGGGCCACGCGCTCTGCGATTTTTTTACCACGGCACCTTTTTCGCCCCCCCACCTGGCCACAAAAACCGTCGGCCGACTGCGACCCGGCCGGCTCCACGCGATTCGCGCGGCGCGCCGGCCGGGCGCATTTCATTTGGCTACCTCGGGCCACCGGCCCGAACGCACGGCTTACTCGCCGCCCTCGTTTTCGATCCCGGGA
>JANXLP010000564.1 GCA_025355125.1 Opitutaceae bacterium
AGGGGCCCACGGAACACACGGAATACACGGAAGGTTCGGAGAAGGGAAAATTGAAAGGAAGGGGGGCGGGGATTTAGCGGAAGAATTTTTTTACGTCGGACTCGGTGAAGGCGGCGCCGGGGGTCGCGGCGGCGACGAAGATTTCGATGCGCTGTTTGGCGTCGCGGCGGAATTCGAGGCGGCGGACGGCGGTGGCTTCGCCTTGGACGGTGATGCGGCCAAAGGTTTTTGCGAGGTCGGGGTCGCGGGGCGTGAAGTCGAGGCGCCAGGCGTCGTCGGTGCGGGCGGCGGTGATGGTGAATTTTTTATCCAAGGCCGAGAGGTCGAAACGCAGCACGGGGAGGAGGGCGGCGGTGAGGCCGGTGTAGCGGGGGTTGTCGGGGGCGGCGCGGGTGCGGCTGTTGGCGAAGCGTTGGAGGAGGCCCTGCTCGTCGATGATCATGGTGGTGTCGTCGGGTGCGGCGTAATGGAGACTGAGACCGAGGGAGGGCGAGAGGCGCATCTCGCCGGTGAGGACGGTGGGCTGGTTGCGGATCGCGAACCAACGATTTTCGGTGAACTGCGCGTAAACGGCGCCCTGCGCGGCGATGGCGGCGAAGAGCGGGCGCCAAGCGGCGTCGTTTTCGCCGATGATCAGAGGGGTGCCGGGTTCGGGGATGAGGTCGGCGGCGCGGGTGAGGGGCGCGGACGCGGCGATGAGCGCGGTGAGGAGGAAGAAGAAACGAAGGCAGGTGCGCATGGAGGAAAATTTTTTAACCACGGATGGGCACGGATGGACACGGATTTTTCGGAGAGGGCCCGCGAAAGATGCGAAAGACACGAAAGGGGGAGAGAGGAAAATTAGGGGCGAGTGAAGGGGCGGAGGAGCAGGGCGGTGAGGAGACGCGTGTGGAGCCAGATCATGCGGAGGTTGTCGCGGAGGTAGTGAAAGTGGGAGACGCCGCCTTCGGATTTGGTGAGGTAACGGCAGGTGGCGGGGATGTTTTGCACGGGCGTGCCGGCCCAGATCAGGCGGACGGCGACTTCGGGGTCGAAATCGTAGCGGCGGGCGCTGCGTGTCGAGTGGAGGGCGGCGACGAGTGGCGCGAGCGGATAAACGCGGAAGCCGAAGAGCGGGTCGGCGATGACGCGGCCGCGGGTTTCGAGGTGGACGAGGCCGACGCTGAGTTGGCGGCCGTAGAGGCGGATTTTTGGGGCTTCGGGGCCGAAGATCGGCTGGCCGGCGATGAGGGCGGAGGGGGTGGCGGCGGAGGCGGCCATGAACTCGGCGATGCGGTTTTCGGGGTGCTGGCCGTCGGCGTCGAGGACGAGGGCGTGGGTGAAGCCGGCGGTGAGGGCGGCTTCGGCGGCGGTGAGGACGGCGGCGCCTTTGCCGCCGTTGGTGGGGCGGACGAGGACGCGGAGGTGCGGCGTGGTGGCGGCGAGGGTTTGGATCTCGGTGTTGGAGGTGTCGGTGGAACCGTCGGTGACGACCCAGACGGGTTGCCAGTGGGCGAGGGCGGCGCGGGCAGTGGAGAGGAGGCGCGGGCCGGGGTTGTAGCTCGGGATGAGCACGAGGTGCGTCGAGGACGGCGTCATGCGAGGACGGTGCGGAGATGCTGGTCGATCTCGGCGGTGAATTCGCGGGCGGTGCGGGCGGGGTCGTGTTCCCAACGGCGGTCGAGGGTGAACTCGACGAAGGCGGGGAGATGCGCGGGTGGGTGCCACCAGGGGCGGCCTTTACGGGCGAGGTCGGGGCTGGCGCGGATGACGACGAGTTGCACGGGGGCGCGGGCGCGGGCGGCGATGAGGGCGAAGCCGGATTTGACGTTGCCGAGAGTCTGGCCGGCGGCGGTGCGGGTGCCCTCGGGAAAGATGAGGAGCGAGTGGCCGGCTTTGATGCGCTCGGCGACATCGTGGATGAGATCGACGCCGTAGTCGCCGGAGACGTAGCCGGCCATGAGGGCGGCAGGGCCGATGGCGGGGTTGCGCATGAGGGCGGGTTTGAAAATGCAGATCGTCGCGGGGAGGCGCGAGAGGAGGAAGGTCGCATCCACGAGGGTGGGATGGTTGGCGATGATGACCGTGCCGGCGGGGAGCGGGCGGTCGAAGCCGATGAAGTCCACGGCGACGACGCCGGTGGCGTGTTGCCAGCGCACCCAGAAATCGAAGAGGACGCGAATGGCGCCACGCGTGGCGGGGCCGTAACGCTCGCGGTGCGGGAGCAGCAAGAGCGGGGCGCAGACGACGTTCAACGCGAGACCGACGGCGACGAAGACGATCCACGACAGCCAGTAGATGACGACGAGGTAGGCGCGGCGGAGTCGGGGGATCATCGGGGGAACGAGCCGGCTGAGAGCTGAGAGTGGAGAGCTGAGAGCGGAGTCGGAAAAAAATCAGTTGAGAGCTGAGAGTTGAGCGCTGAGAGACCGATCCTCGGAGCGCGGGCGCGAAGCCCGGCTTGGCGGCGAGCACCCGCTCTAGCAGGCTGTCGGGCTTAAAGATTTTGGAATCCGGCGTCGGGTGAAAAATTGACGGCAAGAACAGGAGATTGGAGAAGGTTTTTTCGAGCGGAAGGGTGAAAGACGAGTGTTGGGCGGTAGCGCTGGGCGGTTT
>JANXLP010000510.1 GCA_025355125.1 Opitutaceae bacterium
CAGCGAAAACGAAAAACGTTGTGCGGTCTCCGCGCTGGGCGGCGAGGCGCTCGATCAGGAGTTGATACTCGTGGTCGAGCATGAGCCCGAGGCGTTCACGCGACACGTAGCGCGGGGCTTTGCCGTAGATGGCGTCGCTAAACGTCATGTCATACGCCGAAATCGTCTTGGCGATGGTGCCCGAGGCCCCGCCGGCTTGGAAAAACACCCGAGCCACCTCCTGGCCGGCGCCGATCTCGGCGAACGTGCCGTAGCGCGGCTCGTCGAGGTTGATCGTCAGAGCCTTGCGGTTGGTCGTGAGTAGTTCCTTTTGCTCGCTCATGGCGGTAAACTTGTTCCGGGGGCGCCGCGATGCAATCCGTTCGTGTGATCGCGCGTGACGCCAAGGTTACAGTCGGCACTAACAGCCAGAAATTTAGCAAATAGCGGGCCAGACGTTTGGCGCGTTTCGACTGGCTGCGGGGTTGAATGCAGCTACGGTGCGCCATCTCTCGCATGAAAAATTTCTTCACCTCAATGCTCGGCGCGCTGGTGGCGCTCATTATTTTTGCCGGCGGCGCCGTGTTGCTCTTCATCGGCATCCTGGGCGCCATCGTGGCGATGAGCGGCGACAAAAAGGCCCCGACTTTTGAGCGCGGTTCCTACGTGGTGTTCGATCTCTCGGCTAACATCACCGATGCGCCGGCCACTCTTGATTTCAGTCAGTTCACCGGCGACCACAACACCACGCTGCAACTGCGCGCCGTGACCCGCGCCCTTCGCGCCGCCAAGAACGATGACCGCGTCGCTGGTGTCATGTTGAAGGGATCGCTCACGCCCATGGGCTACGGCTCGGGTTTCGCGGTGTTAAAGGAAGTGCGCGCCGCGCTGCTCGATTTCAAGGCGAGCGGTAAACCCGTGAAGGCCTACCTCGAGGCCGTGACGACCAAAGACTATTACCTCGCCTCCGCCGCCAGCGACATCGCGCTCGATCCCTACGGCATGATTTTGATGCCCGGCCTCGCGAGTGAGCCGATGTTCTACACCGGAGCCTTTGAGAAATACGGCATCGGCGTGCAGGTCACGCGCGTCGGTAAATATAAGTCCTACGTCGAGCCCTACACGCGCAGGGACATGAGCCCGGAAAATCGGGAGCAGACGCAGAAGCTGCTCAATGATCTCTGGGGTTCGATGCTGGGCGACATCGCGCAGTCGCGCGGCCTGACGGCGGAAAAAATCCAGGCCGTGGTCGATGCCGAGGGCATCATCCGCCCTGAGCCGGCCAAGAAGGGAAAGCTCGTTGATCGCATTGCGTATCGCGATGAGGTCATAGACGAAATCCGCGCCAAGACGGGTCCGTCTTCTCGCGACAAAGTTACTTTCAAGCAGATCGAACTCTCCGCGTATGTGAAGCTCAGCAAGGACGTCGTGGATGTTACCAAAAAGAGCGACGACGAGACCAAGTCCACCGCCAGCGGCCGCGGTCGGATCGCGATTATTTATGCGGAAGGCGCCATTGTTGATGGCGAGGGCGAGCGCGGCGAGATCGGCGGTGTGAAATTCGCCCGAGAACTGCGCCGACTGCGTCAGGATGATTCCATAAAGGCCATCGTGCTGCGCGTAAACAGCCCCGGCGGCAGCGCCTCGGCCTCGGAGAATATCGGCCGCGAGGTGCGGCTTACGCGTAAGGTGAAACCTGTCGTCGTGTCGATGGGCACCTACGCCGCTTCCGGCGGTTACTGGATCTCGGCGTATGGCGACCGCATCTTTGCCGAGCCGACCACGATCACCGGCTCCATTGGCGTTTTTGGCATTCAGTTCGATGTGCAGAAACTTGCCAACAACGTCGGCCTCACTTTCGACGTCGTGAAGACCGGTAAGTTTGCCGACGCGATCACGATCACCCGGCCAAAAACCGATGAGGAACTGGCCGTTTTTCAAAACATGGTGGACTGGATTTACGGTGAGTTTGTCAACAAGGTCGCCGATGCGCGCAAACTGCCGCGCGAGACGGTGCAGGAGATTGCCCAGGGCCGCGTCTGGTCGGGCGCCGAGGCAAAGAAACTTGGGCTCGTGGACGAAATCGGCGGCCTGGATACCGCGCTCAAATATACGGCGGAAAAAGCCGGGCTCGGGAAAAATTACCGCATCGTCGAGTATCCCCAGAAGAAGGATCTTGCCGAGGCGATCAGTGAACTCGTCGAGCGGTTTTCTCCCGACGCCCGCGCCGGCGCGACCTCGGGTGGCGTGGTGGGGCAGATCACGCAACGGCTGAAGCAAGAGCTGGCCGCGCTAAAAACCTTCAACGATCCGCAGGGCCTTTACGCCCGTATGCCGATGGAACTCTCCATTCGCTAATATCAAATCATGGAAACCACTCTGACCAAAGACACTCCGGCGACAGCGATTCCCGCGGGCGATGTTCTCACTCTGCCGGCGGGATCGAGCGTGTTTATCGCGCAGGCGCTCGGCGGC
>JANXLP010000511.1 GCA_025355125.1 Opitutaceae bacterium
CCCGCCGAGCGAGGCCGCTCATGCGCACTGCGGCCAAAAATTTGCCTCAAGCGCACCCGTCGTTGCGCCGATAAGCTGACGGGCACTCAGAACATCCACCACCATGGACATTCTTACACGACGAAATGAATCACCGCGAACCACCGCATCTGCCGGTGGACTCCTGCAGGCCGCTACACTTTGTAGCGCTACTGCTCCTGCCGGCTTTGGCTCCCACGCACACCCTCGCCACCGCGAGAATGGGCACGGTAGCCGATTCCAGTCCCTACTTGCTGGCCGTCGGTGCTCCGGCGCTTCGCTTCCGCGAGGTGCCTCCACCACCGAATTTCAGCAGGCGACCACCGGCCGGTGCGCCACCCGTTCCCAACGGCGAAGCGCCCGCGCAAGCGGTCGCATCCCACCGGCCCGACGTGCTTCTGGCTTCGCCTCCTCCGGCCTCCTCGGTCGAGGGTGCGGATTCCACCAAGCCCGCCTCGCAGCCGTTTAACCCTCAACCACCACCCGCGGCGATCATCCCCGACGACACACGTCCCACCGTGCGTCCAGAGGACTTCCTGCCGTTTTTCCAAATCCCTGGCTCCGCTCCCGCCCCCGTTGGCGTCACTGTGATCGCACCTGTTCCGCAGGCCGCGCCCACCGCCGCCACGATCCCCGTCAGCTCCGCCACCTACACGCAAACTCCGCGATGATTCGTTCCATCCCCCTGCGTTTCTCTGCTCGCCTTGCCGGCGTCATGCTTGCCCTCGTGGCCTGCACCCGCCTGCCCGCCGAGCCAGAGACCGCAGGGGTGGACACGACTCATACGGCGGAGCCCCTTTCCATCAGTCACCCGGCTGCGCCCGCGCGCACCGCGCCGGACGCTCCCGTCGAGCGTTCATCCGCGCCCGCCGCCGAAGCAAAGCCGTCGTTCACTCCCGCCGAAACTCCCGCGCGCACGACGCCTGCTCCGGCCACCGCGCCCACCGCACCCGCCGGTGCGGCCCACACCGCTACCGCCACCGCGCCCCCACCCGGCACCGAGATCGCGAGCATGCTCAAGATCGGCGCCGCCATGACCGAGCGCGCCGACTTCGATGCCGCCGAGATCGCTTACCGCCAGATTCTCCGCAGCCGGGGCGTCGCCGCCGCCGACACCAAGAGCGCCCTCCTCGGGCTCGCCCGCATGCACCGCAAGCAGGGCGCCCTCATCAAAGCCGCCGCCATCTACGAGACGTTTCTCAAGGAATATCCCGAGGACGAACGCACGCCCGATGCCCTCCTCGAACTCGGCCGCACCATCCGCGCGCTCGGCACCTTCAACCTCGCGATCACCCGTTTCTACAGCGTCATCAACTCCACGCTGAAACTCCCCGGCGAGGGCTTCGCGCACTACCAACTCCTCGCCAAGACCGCCCAGTTCGAGATCGCCGAAACTTACTTCCAAGCCGGCAACTACGCCGAGGCCGCCAAATTTTTCACCCGCCTCCGCCTCCTCGATCTCGCGCCCGCCGATCGCGCCCGCGCCCATTTCAAAGCCGCCTACTCGCAACATCTCCAGGGCCTGCACGATACCGCGCTCCTCACCCTGCGCTCATTCCTCGAGCAGTCGCCCGATGATGAAAACGTCCCCGAAGCCCGTTACCTTCTCGCCATCACCCTCCGCCAGTTGAACCGACCGCAAGAGGCGTTCGACGTCACGCTCGAACTGCTCCGCACCGCCCAAGCCACCGTCTCCAGCAATCCCAAACTCTGGGCCTACTGGCAGCGCCGCACCGGCAACCAGCTCGCCAACGATTTCTTTGCCGCCGGCAACGTCGTCAACGCCCACGCCATCTACTTCGGCCTAGCCGAACTCTCCGACGATCCCAACTGGCGACTCCCGATTTTGTATCAGATGGCGCTCTGCCTTGAGCGCCTCGGCCACAACGACCGCGCCACCGCCACCTACCGCACCATCGTGGAAACCGCCGGCGTCAGCCCCGCTCCCGAATTGGCGGAACTCGTCCGCATGTCCACCTGGAGGCTTTCCCAACTCGATTGGAACGACCAGACTCACCGCCAAGTGACCTCCCTTTTCGAAACCACCACCGGTCGCACCCCGCTGGCTTCGGCTCTGCCCGTCGCCCCCAAAACCGCCGCCTCGCCATGACCCAATCGGAAACACTCCACGCGCACCAACAGCTCTGCGACGACCTTCACCAGTGCGCGCTCGAGGAAAACCGTTTCCTCCGCCTCCACCAGCGCTCGCCCGAGCCCGCCGCGATCGAGCGCAAACGCGCCCTCCTCGCCCGCCTCGACGAAAGCCTCGGCGCCCTCCGCACCCTCCCCGCCGCCTCCGCCCGCGATCCGCAGACGCAGGCCCAGCTCGAACGCACCCGCGCCCGCATCCTCCAGATTTTGCAGCTCGACCAGGAAAACGAACAACTCCTCCTGCGTTGCAGCCTCACCGGCGCCCGCCCGACGACGACTCCCGTCCCGCCCTCCGCCGCGCTCCTCCAAAAAATCTACGCCCGCTGCACGCCATAGGTGCGCGTAGCCCCATCTCGAGTCCGCCGTAATCCGCGCGCGCGGCTGGAGTAGGGCGCGGTCTCCGCCCCGCCCTTCCGACTTGGCGAAGGCAGGGCCGACGCCGAGGCCCGCGCGCGTAGCACAAATAAAACGGCTTGAAAAAAGCCCCCTGATCTCTGCCGCCAAATTCAGCGTTCAGCGTTCAGCGTTCAGCGTTCAGCGTTCAGCGTTCAGCGTTCAGCGTTCAGCGTTCAGCGTTCAGCGTTCAGCGTTCAGCGTTC
>JANXLP010000512.1 GCA_025355125.1 Opitutaceae bacterium
ATCTCTCTGGCTCGAGCTCCTTCAGAAATCGCCCGACGTCGCCGCCTATTTCGCCCAGCGCTTCAAGCACCTCCTCGTGGACGAATACCAGGACACCAACACCATCCAGTCCCAGATCATCGACGCCCTCGCGCCGCACCACCGCGTGATGGCCGTCGGTGACGACGCCCAGTGCATCTACTCGTGGCGCGGCGCCGATTTCGAAAACATCATGACGTTTCCCGACCGTCACCCGGGCACCGTCATCCACCGCATCGAAACCAACTACCGCTCGACTCCGCAGATCCTCGCCCTCGCCAACGGCGTCCTCGAAGCCCAGCCCAAAGGCCGCCACTTCGACAAAGAACTCCGCGCCTCCCGCGCGAATTCCCACAAGCCCGCCGTCGTCCAAACCATCGACGACCGCGAACAGGCCGAGTTCATTTTCAAACGCATCCGCGCGCTGATCGAGGATGAGGGCGTCTCCGCCGGCGAGATCGCTATCCTCTACCGTTCCCACTTTCACGCGTTGGAAATCCAGCTCGCGCTCTCCCGCGCCGGCGTGCCCTACCAGATCACCAGCGGCGTCAAATTCTTCGAGCGCCAGCACGTCCGCGATCTCATCGCCTTCATTCAGTTCGTCGCCAATCCCCGCAACGAATCCGCCTGGCTGCGCATCGCTATCTTGCTTCCGAAGATCGGCGAAAAAGGTGCGCAAAAAATCCACGCCGCCGCCTACGAGCACGCGAAGCTCATGCAGCGCGACTTCATCGACGCCCTCGCGACCGACGACGTGAAGTCCAAGGTTTCCAAAGACGCCAAGGATGAGTGGACGAGCTTCTGCGCCTCGTTGAAACAGATCTCCGATGTCATGCGCACCGGCAAACCCGACTCCGTTATCTCGACCGCCATCGACGGCTGGTATGGCGACTACATGAAGGGTGAATACGCCGACTACATCGACCGCCTCGAAGAACTGAAGGCGCTCATCGGCTTCGCCAGCCGCTTCGACGATATCGGTGAAATGCTCTCCCAAGTCGCGCTCATGAACGGCGAGACCAGCGACCGCTCCGTCGAAGTCCCGCCCGATTCCGTGAAGCTCACCACCGTGCACCAATCGAAGGGACTCGAGTTCGACGTGGTGTTCGTGATCGGCGTCGCCGACGGCATGTTCCCCGGCCGCCGCTCCATCGAAGCGGGCGATGTCGAAGAAGAGCGCCGCCTCTTCTACGTCGCCGTCACCCGCGCGAAAAACGAGCTCTATATCTGCTACCCCAAAGTCGCGTCCCGCGCCGGCCCCGGCGGCATGCTCCTAACGCCCAGCCGCTTCATCACGGAACTCGAACCGAATCTCTACGAACCCGTCCGCATCAAGCGGAACTACGGTTGGTGAAACGTTCCCGGTTCATCCGAATTTTCGCACTCACCGCGCTGCTCGCGGTTTTAAGTTTCGTTTTGGTTTCCGCGATCTTCGCCTGGAATTTTACCGGACCCGCGCGGCGTCCACTGGGCACCGCGCCTGAGAAATTCCTGTCGTCATTCGAGAGCGTCCATTTCACGGCGAAGGACGGCGTTTCCCTCGCTGGCTGGTTCGTGCCGTGCACCGGCGCGAAACAAGCGGTGGTTCTTCTCCATGGCTTCGGATCGACGCGCACGCAGATGCTCGCGCGCGCCAAGTTTCTTCACGACCAAGGCTACGCCGCGTTCCTCTACGACGCCCGCGGCCACGGCGAGAGCGGCGGAGAGCTCGTGTCGTTCGGCTGGCAGGAACGTCACGACCTTCTGACGGCGCTCGATTGGCTGCGCGCCCGCGGCTTCACCGAGTTCGGCCTCATCGGCGCCTCGCAAGGTGGCGCGACCATCGCCCTCGCCTCTGCCGAGCTCCGCGGCGTGCGTTGGGTCGTGCTCGAAAGCGTTTACCCCACCCTGCGCAACGCCATCGACCGCCGTTTCCGTCGCACGCTTTTTCTGCCCGGCTGGCTGGCCGGTTCGCTAATGATTCCGTTCGCCGAATGGCGCCTCGGTCTCGATTCGTCGCTTATCAGTCCACGCGACAACATCACCAAACTGTCGTGTCCGGTGTTGGTGATGAGCGGCGAGCACGATGCCCAGACGACTCCCGCCGATGCGCGCGAACTCTTCGACCGCGCCCCCGAGCCCAAATCGCGGTGGGTCGTGCCCAACGCCGCCCACGTCGATCTCTACGGTTTTGCCAAGCAGGACTACGAGCAGCATCTGCTGAAGTTTATTTCCACCGCTCGCTGAGCCTTGATCGCACTCGCGGTTTAATCATTCGCACCCGAATTAGTCCCGATAGTGAAAGCGCACCTGCGCGATCCAGAGCTGTTCGCCGACAACTTTGTAAACGAGCCGATGCTCACTATCGATTCGCCGCGACCAATAGCCCTGAAGCGCATGCCGCAACGGCTCGGGTTTACCGATCCCGCTGGACGGCTCGCGCATCACTTCTTTGATCAGTTGGTTGATGCGCCGGACCTGCTTATCGTCGGTCGCCTGCCAATACAGGTATTCCTCCCACGCGTTGGCCGAGAAAACCAACTGAGTCGCGGCCATTGCCTCAGACTTCCTTCAATTTCCGCACCTTCCCCTGCCCTGACTCCAGTTGCTTGATCGAGGCCAACAGCCTCCGCGCATTCGTCGGACTACGCATGAGATAAGCCGTCTCCTCCATCGCCTTGTAATCCTCCAGCGAGACCATCACCACCGCTTGGTCGCGGTTGCGCGTGATGATCACCGGCTCCCGGTCGTTGCAGACTTTATCCATAGTCGAAGCGAGATTCTCCCGTGCAGCCGTGTAGGTGATGGCGTTCATATGGACAGTATCCTGTCCGGCGCTGCTCTCCGTCAACCCCACGCCCGAATCTTCTCCCAGGCCTTTCGTCCTCTGCGCCCACCGAGCCCTCTGCGTAAAGCTCCTTCTGAAACCACGCCCACCCATCGTCCCTATTTCTTGACCGTCAAGATTCCCCCGCACCCTCCCGCCGCTTGCAAAGCCGGTCCCGACGTGCATCATTTCAATATCGAAGCATTAAATCAAATGACCTCCACCCAGCCCACCGCCACCGTTCAGCTCACCGGCCTGCATCACGTCACCGCGGTCGCCGGCGATCCGCGGCGCAACGTCGATTTCTACACCCGCGTGCTCGGCCTGCGCCTCATCAAGCGCACCGTGAACTTCGACGATCCTTCCACCTATCACCTCTACTACGGTGACAGCGTCGGCACGCCCGGCTCCGTCCTCACCTTCTTCCCGGGGGCCGGCCTCCGTCGCGGCCGTCCCGGTAACGGCCAGGCTTACGCCACCGGGTTCTCCGTCCCCGCCGGTAGTCTGCCGTTCTGGACCGGCCGTCTCATCGCTCAAGGCGTCACGCCCGCCGCGCCCATTACGCGCTTCGGTGACGAAGTCCTCGCGTTCACCGATCACGACGGCCTCGTCCTCGAACTCGTCGCCACCGCCGAACCCGATGCCCGCACTGCCCACACGCATTCCGAAATCGCCGCCGCCCAGGGCATCCGCGGTTTCCATAGCGTCACGCTCGCCGTCATCGACGCACCCCGCACCGCCGCGCTGCTCACCGGCGCGATGGGCTACCGTGTCGCGCAAACCGACGGTGGCCGCACCCGCTACACCGTCGCGGCGGGCGGCCCCGGCAGCTACGTCGATCTCCTCATCGATGCCAAACTCTCCCGCGGCCTGCCCGGCGCCGGCACGGTTCACCACATCGCGTTCCGCACGCCCGACGACGCCACCGAAGTCGAGGCGCGCAAGATCCTCCTCGGCCTCGATCTCCACGTGAGCCCCGTCATGGATCGGAATTATTTCCACTCGATCTACTACCGCGAGCCCGAGGGCGTGCTCTTCGAGATCGCGACCGACATCCCCGGCTTCACCGTGGACGAGCCGCTCGCCACCCTCGGCACCGCGCTCAAGCTCCCTGAGCAATACGAAGCGCAGCGCGCCGACATCGAAGCCAACCTCCCCAAGCTCGACTAAACCGATCATCCTAAAACCGCTCATCCCAATTGTGAGCGGGGTGCCCTCACCCCGCTCCTTTCCTTTTCTTTATGAATCTCTCCTACCAACACGTCTTCCAGCCCGGCACCGATCCCACCGCCGCGCCCCTCCTCCTCCTTCACGGCACCGGTGGCAACGAGTGCGACCTCCTCCCGCTCGCGCGCGCCCTCTCACCCGGCTCCGCCGTCCTCAGCCCGCGCGGCGATGTCTCCGAACACGGCGCCAATCGCTTCTTCGCCCGCCTCGCCGAAGGCCTCTTCGATCCCGCGGAAGTCACGCGCCGCACCCACGCACTCGCCGATTTCATCGCCGCCGCCTCGAAGCACTACGGCCTCGATCCCGCGCGCCTCACCGCGGTCGGCTTCTCCAACGGCGCCAATATCGCCGCCACGATCCTCCAGCTCCGCCCCACCGTCCTCAGCGGCGCGATTCTCCTCCGCTCCATGGTCGTGCTCGACCAGCCCGCCACCGCCGCCTCACTCACCGGCAAACGCGTGCTCCTCCTCAACGGCACCGCCGACCCTATCGTGCCCGTCGAGCATCCGCCGCATCTCGCCGCGCTCCTCCGCGCAGGCGGCGCCGACGTGAGCCAGCAAATGCTCCCCGCCAACCACGGCCTCATCGCCGCCGACCTCACCACCGCGAAGCAGTGGCTCGCATAACCCGCCACATCACCGCCGCCCGCCCGCTCCCTAAAAAAGTGTCACGTAATACGTGACACTTTTTTTGCGCCCCTTTTTCCCGCCTCCCGCCCGCAACCACATTTTCGGTCAAAATCTTCCGCCTCCCGTTTGAATTCTTCCGTGTCTTCCGTGTGTTCTGTGGGCACACCTTCCCCCGGACTCCGATCTCCACTCCCCGCCCCGCCAATCACCACCATGCTCTACCGACCCCTCGGCCGCTCCGGCCTCCAAGTCTCCGCGCTCTCCTTCGGTGCGTGGGTCACCTTCGGCAAACAGATCGGCGATCCCGTCGCCAAGAAACTCCTCCACACCGCCTACGACGCCGGCGTTAATTTCTTCGACAACGCCGAAGCCTACGCCGACGGCCAAGCCGAGATCGTGATGGGAGCCATCCTTAAAAAATCCGGCTGGCGGCGCAGCAGCTTCATCGTCTCCAGCAAGGTCTTCTTCGGCTGCGAAGACGACAAACCCAACCAAACCGGCCTCTCCCGCAAACACGTCGTCGAGGCGTGCCACGCCGCCATCGCGCGCCTCCAAGTCGATTACCTCGACCTCTATTACTGCCACCGCCCCGATCCCGCGACCCCCATCCTGGAAACCGTCCGCGCGATGAACGACCTCATCACGCAGGGCAAAGTCCTCTACTGGGGCACGAGCGAGTGGAGCGCCGCCCAGCTCACGGAGGCCTACCGCCTCTGCGTGCAGCACAACCTCTACGCGCCCACCACCGAGCAGCCCCAATACAATCTCTTCCACCGCACCCGCGTTGAAAAAGAATACGCCCCGCTCTACCGCGACTACGGCCTCGGCACCACCATTTGGTCGCCTCTCGCCAGCGGCCTCCTCACCGGTAAATACAATACCGGCGTCCCGAAAAATTCCCGTCTCGACGCCCCCGGCATGGAATGGCTGCGGGAGATGATCCTCAAGCAACCCGGCATCGAAAAGAAACTCACCGCCGTCCCCAAACTCGCCGCCCTCGCCGACGAACTCGGAACCACGCTGCCCCGCCTCGCCCTCGCCTGGTGCCTCAAGAATCCGCACGTGAGCACCGTCATCCTCGGGGCCTCCCGCCCCGAGCAGCTCACCGAAAATTTCGGCGCCCTCGACCTCATCGAAAAGCTCACCCCCGCCGTCATAAAGCGCATCGAAGCGATCTCGAAACCGGTCGCGGACTGATCGTCCAAAGTCTCGCCGCCTTCGACGCAAACCGCATCGTCTTCTCATGCGCGTCACGTATTTCGGCCACTCCTGTTTCCGCCTCGTAGTCGCCGGGGTTCGGCTCGTCCTCGATCCCTACCTCTCGGAAAATCCTCTCCTCCGCACTGATCCGGCCACCGTCCCCTGCGACTACGTGCTCTGCACGCACGCCCACGGCGACCACATCTGCGACGCGCTCACCCTCGCCCGCCTCCACGGCGCCACCATCGTCGCGCCCTACGAACTCGCCGAGCACTTCGCCGCCCAAGGCGTTCCCACTCTCGACCTGATGCCCGGCGGCGGCGTCGCTCTCCCGTGGGGTCGCATCCAGATGACGCCCGCCATCCACAGCTCCGCCCTCGAATTCGGCGACGGCAAAACCCAATCCATGGGCGTCGCCAGCGGTTACCTCATCAAAGCCGCCGGCCGCACTGTCTACCACGCCGGCGACACCGCCCTCTTCGGCGACATGAGCCTCATCGGCCGCCATAAGCTCGATCTCGCGCTCATACCCATCGGCGATTTCTACACCATGGGCCCCGCCGACGCCCTCTACGCACTCGACCTGCTGCGCCCCAAGCTCGCCGTGCCGATGCACTACAACACTAACGATAAAATCCGCGTCGACGCTCCGGCTTTCGCCCGCGACGCCGCCACCGCCGGCCACACCGTCCGCCTCCTCGCTCCCGGCGAAGTGTTCGAACTCTGATCTGAATTATTTTCGATTAGCCAACCACGCCCGCGTCACATCAGTGAAATCCGTGAAGACGCCATCGATCCCCGCCTCGCGAAACAACGCCGCATGCAGCGCCTCCGCCGACGGACAATTCTTCGGCAGTTCATCCACGCGGATCGTATAGGGATGGACCACGAGCCCGGCCTCGTGCGCCGCCTTCACCAATCCCGTTAATTTCGCTTCGCCCACGGTCGGCCACGTCACCACGCGTGTGATTGCCGGGCCGATGCCATCGACCACCTTCGCCAACTCTTTCAATCCCACCGGCGTGCACAGCGCACTGTGATCCGTGCCGTCCTCACCTTTCGCCTTCCCCTCGATTAGCATGACCATACGTCCCTGCCAGCCGAGATCGTCGCGGATGCGTTTCACTTCCTCGAGTTCAAAACACTGCAAGTAACACGCGTCGCTCTTCGTCGCGTAGCCGTAGCGCGCGAGGATCGGAAGCACGATCGTGCTGATGTCGTGTCCCTGCTCGCGGTGCCACTTCGGCTGCTTGATCTCCGGATAAATTCCCACGGTGCGCCCGGTGCTGTGATTGAGTCCCTGGATAAACTGCAGCTCTTCCTCGAGCGTCGAAATGTGGAACTCCGCCTGCCCCGCCGGAAATCGCTTCGCAAAAACCGGCTGGCCCGTCTTCGCGATAAAACGCTCGGTCACGCGGAGCTGCTTCAGTTCTACCAACGTCAGATCGAGCGCATAAAAACGCCCATCGCTACGCTTCTTATCGGGAAACCGCTTCGCCACATCGGTGACGGTATCGAGAAAGATATCGTGCAGCACCACCGGCACGTCGTCCTTCGTGAGCACGATGTCCTGTTCCAAAAAATCCGCGCCCAACCCGTAAGCCAGTGCCTTGGCCGGCAACGTATGCTCAGGCAGATAACCGCTCGCGCCGCGATGCGCGATCACCAGCGGCCGCGCTTCCGCGCCGTGCGTCACACTCGCCGCCGCCAACACCAAGGAGATCAGGATCTTTTTCATGTGAGAGGGAAATTTCATTCGGTGACCGCGCCCTTGGTCGGCTGCCGCCCCAACGTCAGGGCGCTAAACCCCATCGCGAGCACACAGCACCCGATCATCGTTACGAACACGCCGTTCCAACCAAACTTTTCCGCGATCCAGCCCACGCCCGCGCCCGACGGTGCCGAGCCGAGGAAGTAGCCAAAAAAGCCCGTGAACCCCGCCGCCGTGCCCGCCGCCTTCTTCGGCACGAGATCCAGCGCGTGCAGACCGATCATCATGATCGGCCCGTAAATGAAAAATCCGATGGCGATCAGCGCCGCCACGTCGATCCAGTAGGGACCGCGCCCGTTGAGTCCGTAAACCACGAGCCCCGCCAGCGTGAGCGCCATGAACAAAATCGTCGCCGGTGCGCGCCGCGCCTTGAACAGCCGGTCCGAAATCCAGCCGCACAAGATCGTCCCCGGAATCCCCGCCAGCTCAAACGCCGTCCACGCCAGCCCCGACTCCTTGAAATTAAAACCCTTCGCCGTCTGCAAATACGTCGGAATCCAGTTCACCACCCCGTAGCGCACGAAATAGATAAACGCATTCGCGAGCGCGATGGCCCAGAGAAATTTGTTGTTAAGCACGTAGCGGAAAAAAATCTCCTTAAACGTAAACGTGCGCTCGTGCGCCGCCGAATAGTCGGACGGATAGTCGTTCTTGAACTGCTCCACCGGCGGCAGTCCACAGCTCTGAGGCGTGTCGCGCACGAGCAGCAGAATCAAAACCGCAACACTGGCCGCGATGACGGCGTTCACATAAAACGTCGCCTGCCAGTCGCCGAAATGCGCCACGCCCCACGCCGCGAACACTGCGATCAGCGCGCCGCCCACGTTGTGCGCGACGTTCCACCCCGCGACGACCTGCCCGCGCTCCTTCGTGCTCCACCAATGCACCATCGTCTTCCCGCACGGCGGCCAGCCCATCCCGTTGCACCAGCCGTTTAGCGTTTGCAGCCCGATGATCAGCGCCAGCGAACCGTAGATGCCCGGCATCGTCCCGAAGGCAAACGTGACCGCACTCGTCAGCAACAGCCCGAGCGCCATGAACGTGCGCGGATTGCTGCGATCCGACACCGCGCCCATGATGAACTTCGCCACGCCATACGCCGTGAGCAGCCCCGTCATCGCCCAGCCGAGCTGCACTTTGGAATACTCCGGATGCGCCTTCAGGATCGCCGGCATCGCCAGCGCGAAATTATTCCGCACCAGATAAAACGCCGCGTAGCCCACAAAAATCCCCGCAAACACCTGCCAGCGCAGCCGGCGGTAACTCGGGTCAATCCGTTCGGCGGGCAGTGGGGAAATCGCCGGGGCGGGCTTCAGAAAAGAAATCATCGGGGTAAATAAATCGGGGTGGAAAAAACTAAGGCGGCCGTTCTCCGCCTACGCAATCCGCGGCTCGGACGCCGCCGGCCTGTCCGCGCCCATCTCCGCCGGCGGCTTTAGCAACCACCCGCGCGCGATCTCCGCATAGGCGCGCACCTGCGCCGCCGCCCACGCCTCGTCGCGACCGAGTTCGCGCGCGAGCAACCGCGCCACCGCCGGCGCCGCCTCCATCGAGGCGCGCGCATCCAGCACGAGCGAGCGCGTGCGCCGCGCCAGCACGTCCTCGACCGTGCGCGCCATCTCGTGCCGCGCATGCCAGACCACCTCCGCTGCGCAGATCGCCAGCGCCAGGTGCAACCGCTCCGCCAGCGCAGATTCGTCCGCGATCAGCCCGGCAATTCCGGCCGCATCGCTCCCATAAATCCGAAAGTGGGGCGGGTCAAAGACCCGCCTTACACCATCGCCGACCTCATCCGCGCTATCCTCGCCATCCGCCAAAAGCGCCCCATGAATCGCCAGCCCCGCCGTCGGACACAACCGATGCCCCAGCCCGGCGACCCTCTCCGCCCGATCCACCACATCCTCCGCCATCTTGCGGTAGGTCGTCCACTTTCCGCCCGTGAGCGTGATAAGTCCGCTCGGTGAAATCACAATCGTGTGGTCGCGCGAGAGCGCCGAGGTGTTGCCCGCGCGACCGCGCTTCACCAGCGGACGCAGCCCCGCAAACACGCTCAGCACGTCACTCTCCTGCGGATCGCGCGCCAGATATTTCCGCGCGTGCTCCATGATAAACGCGATCTCCTCCGGCCGCGCACGCGGCTCCTTCGTCGCCGCCACGTTGGGCGTGTCCGTCGTGCCCACGACGAGCTTGTCGTGCCACGGGATCGCAAAGAGCACGCGCCCATCCGCGGTCTTCGGAATCATCAGCGCGCTGCTTCCCGGAAGAAATTCACTCGGCAACACCACATGCACGCCCTGGCTCACCGCGACCATCGCCTGCGTCGCCGGCTCGTCGAACCGCCTCACCACATCGACGAATACCCCCGTCGCATTGATCACCGCCCGCGCCCGGATCGTAAACTCCGCACCCGTCTCCGCATCGCGCGCCAGCACTCCGGCCACCCGACCGCTCTCTTTCACGAGGCCCGCGCATTCGCAGTAATTCACCAGCACCGCGCCGTGCTCGGCCGCCGTCTGCGCGAGGTTGATCGCGAGCCGCGCATCGTCGAACTGCCCGTCGTAGTAGAGCACGCCGCCCGCGAGTCCCTCCGTCTCGACCGTCGGCAGATGCCCGACCGTCTCGTCACGCGACAACCGCCGCGAGCGCCCCAGCGAGAGCTTTCCTGCCAGCAGATCATACACCGTCATCCCCAGCCCGTAATACGGCCCCGCCCACCGCGAATAGTTGGGAATCACAAACGCCATCCGGTGCGCGAGGTGCGGCGCGTTGCGCAACAACAGTCCACGCTCGTGCAACGCCGAGCGCACGAGCGCGATATTCCCCTGTGCGAGGTAACGCACACCGCCATGCACAAGCTTCGTCGAGCGGCTCGACGTGCCCTGCGCGAAATCCCCGCGCTCGATCAGCGCCACGCGATACCCGCGCGCCGCCGCATCCACCGCCGCACCGAGCCCGCTCGCGCCGCCGCCGACGACGAGCAGGTCGAAAACTTCCTCGCCGGCACGGAGCCGGACGACGGCAGAGTCACGTTGCATGGGATTCAATCGAAGAACGCATCTTCAAAGTCTGTCATTGCGAGGAGCCGCGCCTGCGCGGCGACGAAGCAATCCAGCTGGATCGCCACGGCGCGCTTCGCGCCCCTCGCGATGACATCATTTGAAAGCACCGTGCTTCAAAATTTACGCGACACCTCAAACGTGAACTGCCGCCCGCGCACATTGGCCGTGCCGGACTGGTAACCATACTGTTCGTCCGCGAGCGGTGGCTCGTCGTCCATCACGTTGTTGATTCCCCCGCGCACCGTCACGCCCTTCAGCCACGGCCGGTTCTTTCCCGAGAAGCGGTAGGACACCCACGCGTTGTGATTGATGGCGGGATCGACGCGCAGCAGGTAACGCGTGATGCCGTTGTCGTTGAAAACGCGGATGTAGCCCGGCGCGCCGAGCGCGCGGTAGATCGGCTCGGTGGTGGCCGCCGAGGTATCGACAAACGAACCGAAATAGCTCGAGAACCAACCCGCCGAAAGACCGCCCAGCCGCCACGAGAGCGAGCCACTGGCGCGCCACTTCACGCGGCCGTTGCGGTCCAGTTCGTCCAGCAGTGGCGAGGCCTCATCGGCCTTCGAGCGGCGGAGGATGTAGTGGGTCGCGTCGCCATTGAACGTAAACTGCCCGAAGCGCGTCTTCGGCAAACGCCACTGCGCGCCAAACTCATAGCCCTGGATATCGCGACCGCTGAGATTCAGGTAGTCGTCGATCACGCTCACGACCTCGCCCACGGCCGCACGCCGGGAATTGTTGCTCGCCTGCGCCGCATTATAGGTCGCAAACGCGGCTTGGTCAGCCGCCGTGACCGGCTTGCGCGTGATCTTGCTCGATCCTTTATAACCAGCCGTGCCGGAGCCGAGATCGATCTGGTTGATGTTGGTACCCTTCGCGAGGTCGGCCTGAGTCGCGAGCGCGAGGATGATCTCGTCGCGGTCAATCGCCGCCTGACCGCCCACATTTTCGATCACCTTGTTTTGATTCATGTGGAAATAGTCGAAGGAGAGCGACAGCCCGCGCACCTTCGGCACGTCGAGCACGAGGCCCGCGACCCACGTCTTGGCCTCTTCGGGCTCGAGGTTCTGGTTGCCCTGACGAAACACCGTGCGCTGCGCCGTGCCATCCGTGGGCAGCGCCGTCACGTCGAAGCGATACGGATCGTCCGCCGTGATCTGGCGGCGTAGTGGCGTGGTGTTCGTCTGCACGAGATTCGGCGCGCGAAACGATTCCGCGACCGAGCCGCGCAGTTTGAGAAACGAAAACGGTTTCCACACGAGACTCGCCTTGGGCTTGGTCGTCTGCCCGAAGATCGAGAAGTGCTCGTAGCGGCCCGCCAGCGTCAGCTCCAGCGCTTCAATGAGCGGCTTGCGATTCTCGCGGGTCACAAATGGAAACGCCGTCTCCACGTAGGCCGCGTAGATCGTCTGGCTGGCGCTGATCGGCACATTCGAGCTGAGCGCGAGAAAGTCGTTGTCGCCCTCACGCAGGTAGGGGAACTGGCTGCCGGAGCCCGGTGGATTCAGACCGACGAAGCTCGCGCGCTTATCATCGTAGGTCTCGTAGCGCACCTCGGTGCCACTCGCGACGCCGATCTCCCCGCCGTTGAAAAGCCGCCAGAGCCGGCCGTTGATCCGGGCGTCCCACATGAACAGATTCGTGCGGCCGAAACGGTCTTCGTCGCCGTAGATCCCGTCATAAACGGAGGCCGGATTTTTATACGGCTGATCGACCACGATCTGGTTGTTCACGATTTTAAACGTGACGGGAAACGGGTTGAACGCCGTCGCATCCGTGCGCGCCAGCGCACGCCGGAGCAGCGACTCGCGCACTTGGAAATGCTCGTATTCGTGCGTCTGTGCACCGGACGCCGTCACGGCCGACTCCCACTCCCACGTCTCCCCCAGCTTCCCGCGCAGGCCCGCGAGCGCCCGCCACGAATAAGTGTAAACTTCCGTCTCACGCGGCTTGAGCCCGTCGCTGGAATTCTGGCCGGGCGAGATGCCGGTCCAGAGCGAGACATCGGCCGGCGTGCCCACGAGACGCGACGTGCCGTCGGCGTTGGGCGCGCCCGTGACGTTGTAGAAGCGCGTGCCAAACGGATTCCACGGATTCGCCGCCGGCAGATAAATGCCCTGGTCATCCGTGTTCTTGAAATTCACCGGCTCGCGGCCCGTGCGGCTGTAGGCGCGGTAGAAGAGCAGGTCGCCGAACGCGCTCAGCCGGTCGTTGAATGCGTGGTCGGCAAAGGTCGCGAACTGCACCCGGTCCGTCGCCGGCACGAGCATCTTCCACTGGTTCCAGTTCGAGAAAGTGGCGTTCTCCGCGTTATCGAGATTCTTGGACAACGCCGTCTGCTTGAAGCTCACGCCGGCCGGGCTCGGCCACAGGTAAAACATACCGTCGGCCGCCGTCGTCGCCACACCCGCCGGCGGCGTCGTGCTCGTCGTGATGCCCACGTTGCCCGTCGGGCGCGAGCCCACGAAGGCCAGAAAATCCGGCTGAATAAACCCGCGCTGCCACTGGCCCCACTGGTTCACGCTGTTGGTGTTCGCGAAATCGTTGTCGCGTGCAAAAGCCGTGCCTGTCGCCGGGTCGATCACCGGGACGCCGTTCCATGGTGCCGGCAGTTTGCGGCTCACGCGCAGGTCGGAATTTTTCGCCCAGTCCCGATCGTGCGCCGCCAGGGCGTCGCGGTGGAAATAATCGAGCGAGACCGAGAGGTGCGTCTTCCCCAGTTGCATACCCTCGAAGACCGTCGCGTTGAACTCGTTCGCGCCGCCGTGCTGCGTCATCGAGCCTTTCAGCGTCAGCCCGCGGCCGACGTAGGTGCGCGAGACGTAGTTGTTGATCACGCCCGCCGCCGCGTCCGCCCCGTAGATCGCCGAGGCGCCGTCGCGCAGGATTTCCACGCGCTCCACCATCGCGCGCGGGATCGTGTTGATATTCACCGCGAGCGAGGGCACGCCGTTTTCCGCCATCGAGATCGGGTGCGGCGCCATGCGCCGGCCGTTGAGTAACGTGAGCGTGCTGCCCGAGCCGATGCCGCGCAGATCGACCGAGGCCACATCGCCACGCGCGAGCTGCGGGCCGTTGTTCAGCTCCGTGATGCCCGAGGGCTCCGCCGCGCCGAGCGTCTCAAATAGCTCCGCCATCGTCGCCGCGCCGCGCGCGTCAAGATCGGCCGCGTTCAGGATCGTCACGGGCAACGCCGTCTCCGCATCGGCCCGCCGGATATTCGAGCCCGTCACGGTGAACACCTCCAGTTTTAGCGCCTCCTCATCCGAGCGGGCCGCGGCGGGCGGAGTCGCGGCGGTCTGGGCGGGGACGCTGGCGCCGGTGAACGCGAGGCAGGCGAGGGCGAGGGAGATTTTTAGATTTCTCATGGTTGCAGAGGCGAGGCGTGGCCCGCGAAACCGCAACCGGCGAGTAAAACGTTTATGCGCATAAATAATCTACTGACAATTTAACCTGTCCGTCACATTCCACCCACATCGGCGCTCCTCCGCACCCCGTTTCACCCCCGACGGCGCCCCCTTTCCCCATGCCCAAAAAAGAAGCCTACCCCGACGAAACTCTCCGCATGGCCGCCACGCTCTACTACGTGGACGGTCTCGGCCAGGCCGAGGTCGCCAGCCTCGTGCGCGTCTCGCAGACGAAGATCTCCCGCCTCCTCGCCGTCGCCCTCGAGCGCGGCATCGTGCGCATCAGCGTCGATGAATACCACGCGCGCAACGACCGGCTCGAGCACCAGCTCTGCAGCCGCTTCGGCCTGAAGTCCGCCGCCGTCATCCGCACCGCCAAGAACGCCGGCGCCGAGGCCGCGCGCCGGACCGTGGGTCACTTCGGAGCCCCGTTCGTCGCCTCGATTTTTCCGACCACCGGCATCGTCGCCGTCGGCGGTGGCCGCAGCGTCGCCGAGGTCGTGCAACGCTTTCGCCGCGGCGCCACCCGCCGCCTCAGCGTCGTTCAGGCCATGGGTAGCATCGATTCCAACATCTCCCACGTGGACGCCCTCGAGCTCGGCCGCGCCATGGTCAAGCTCTGGGGCGGCGAGTTTCTCACCCTCAGCACGCCCGCCTTCGTGCCCGATAAAAAGACCCGCGATTTCTTCCTCGCCTCCGATCAGATCAAATTTGTCTGGCAACGCCTCAAGCAGGCCGATGCCGCCGTCGTCGGCGTCGGTTCCGTGGAAAACTCCGTCTATGCCGAGCGCGGCGTCCTCACCGCCGGCGATCTCGCCCATCTGAAAAGCGCCGGCGCCGTCGGCGAGATCTGCGGCCGTTTCTTCGACGCCCAGGGCCGCGAGTGCGCCTCCCGCTGGCGCGACCGCGTCATCAGCATCGAGCTCGGTTATCTCAAAAAAATCCCCGCCGGCGTCGGCGTCGCCGCCGGCGCCGAGCGCGCGGTCGCCGTGACAGCCGCCTTGCGCGGCGGATTCCTTAAATCCCTGCTCATCGACGAGGGCGGCGCCCAAGCCCTGCTCGCGCAGTAGAACCGCCCCCACCCGGCCTATGCGACCGGCCAAAATCTCTCGCTTGCCCGCGCCTCGCCGCCTTCTCAGCGTCGCCCCAAGCTCATGTCGTTTCCCAACCCTCCCGCGCTCCTCGGCACCCGCGATCTCCGCGCCGCCGACCTCGCCACCGGCTCCTCCCCGGCGCTACTCAATCTCTACGCATGGATGCATCTCGCCCGCTCCGGCGATAACCGCATCCTCGATCTCTTCCGCCAGGGCCTCATCAAGGGCACCGTCACCGGCGGTCAGGGCAACGAGGGCCTCATCGTCCCGCTCGCACTCCTCGCCGACAAATCCACCGACGTCATTTCCTTCACGCACCGCGGCTTTGGCGGTCACCTCGTCTGGAGCGGCCACCTCTGCGATCACCTCAACCAGTATTTCGCCAACGCCGGCAGCCCCACGCAAGCGCGCGAGGGCAACATCCACCACGGCGATCCCGCCGCGCGTTCGCTCCCGATGATCAGCCATCTCGGCGCCATGCTGAGCAACGTCGCCGGCATGACCGACTCGCAGCGCCGTCTCGGCCGCCCCGCCGTCGGCTTCGCCTTCTTCGGCGACGGCGGCTCCAGCACCGGCGACATCCACGAGACTCTCAACCTCGCCTCACTCCTCTCGCTGCCCGTTCTCTTCATCATCGAGAACAACCGATACGCCTACTCCACGCCGCTCTCCGAACAGTTCGCCCCCGACACCGAACTCTGGCGCCGCGCCGCCGGCTACGGCATCGAAGGCTTCGCGCTCGACACCACCCTCGACGTCACCGCCACCGCGCAGACATTCGCCGCCGCTATCGAAAAGGTCCGCACCACCTCGCGCCCGATCCTCATCGAGGCCCACACGCTCCGCCTCCGCGGCCACGCCGCCTACGACACCTGCGACTACCTGCTTCCCGGAGAATCCGACGGCTTTTTCGCCCGCGACCCGCTCCCGAAATTCCGCGCGCAACTCGTCGCCACTCACAGCGCCGCCCGCCTCGACGCGGTCGACGCGGAAATCAACGCCTGGATCGAAACCTGCATCACCGTCTCCCTCGCCGTCCCCCGCCCCGCTGATGACGCCATCGCGATGCTCGCCGACGTTTTCGCACTCGAAAGCGCCCCGCTCCCATGGATTCCGTCGCTCGATTCAAATCGGCAATCGGCAATCGACACTCGCCAATCCGAAAACCTCACCACCGCGCAAGCCTTGAACCGTGGCCTACGAAAGATCTTAGCCGAGCGTCCCGAGTCGCTCGTTCTCGGCCAGGACATCGGCACCTACGGCGGCGCCTTCAAAGTCACCGAAGGCCTCCTCGCCGCCTTCGGCCGCCCCCGCGTGTTCAACACCCCGCTCGCCGAGAGCGCCTGCACCGGTTACGCCGTCGGCCTCGCCCTCAACGGCCACCGCCCCATCGAGGAATTCCAATTCTCCGATTTCGTCACCGAGGCCGCCACGCAGATCACGCTCAACGCCGCCACCTACCATTTCCGCTCCGGCGCCGCCGTCCCGCTCGTCCTGCGCCTCCCCACCGGCGGCGGCCTCACCTTCGGCTCCTTCCACTCGCAGGAACTCGACTCCTTCCTCCTCGCGATGCCCGGCCTCAAGGCCCTCTACCCGAGCACGCCGCAAGACGCCTTCAACGCCCTCCTCGCCGCCTACGAGGACAACAACCCCGTCCTCCTCTTCGAGCACAAGGCCCTCTACCGCCGCGGCAAAGCCCCCGTCGCCTGGGATGCCAATTACCGCGACATCTGGTCGCCGAAAAAACTCCGCGCCGGCGACTACGCCACGCTCATCACCTACGGCGACATGGTCCACCTCGCCGAAGACGCCGCCGACTACCTCGCCGCCGAATACGAGATCACCCTCGACACCTTCGACCTCCGCGCCCTCGCCCCGCTCCGCCTCGAAGCGATCGAAACCTCCCTCCAACGCACCGGCCGCCTCATCGTCCTCCACGAAGGCCGCCGCACCCACGGCTTCGGCGCCGAACTCGTCGCCCGCCTCACCGAGAAGTATTTTTCGTCGATGAAAGCCGCCCCCCTGCGCATCGCCTCGCTCGACTTGCCGGTCCCCTTCGC
>JANXLP010000526.1 GCA_025355125.1 Opitutaceae bacterium
CCTCCGCCCGGTCTGAAACCGCCCAGCGCTACCGCCCAACACTCGTCTTGTGCCCTTCCGCTCGAAAAAACCTTCTCCAATCTCCTGTTCTTGCCGTCAATTTTTCACCCGACGCCGGATTCCAAAATCTTTAAGCCCGACAGCCTGCTAGCAAAATCGAATTCGGCGACGGCGTGGCGAACGAGTTCGCTGACCGTCTTAAGACCGTGGTTGGCACGGGCCACTTCCATCTTGGCGATGAGCGACTCTGGCAGGTCAAATGTGAGCGGGGCGGAAACGGGGTGGGAACGCGAGGCCATGGAGAGTAAAAAGCAGGAACGAGGTTGAAAACCGGGGCCGAAAAACTGGCACCGTCCCGCTGCTCACAGCAATGAAAAACTCAGCGCGCCGTGCAACTCAGCGCCCATTCGTAAGCCTCAAAGGGCGAGCGGACCGAGCGCCAGGCTTGGGCGGCAATCCCGGCCTCGGGCGTGCGCGCATGACTGATGAGAATGGTGTCCACCTGGGCCCCTACCCCGCCCAACACATCCACGTCGGCATCACCCATGTAGAGCGCGTTCTGTGATTTGAGCGCCAGCTGCCGCAGAATAGATTTCAACCCCTCGGAGTCGGGCTTGTGCGTGGGCAGATCGTCTCCGCACACCACGACGTCGAAAAACGGAGTCATGGCGTTGCTGAGGAGCAACGAATCCGTGCTCTCCCGATCCCGCCCGGTCCACACCGCCAAGCGCACGCCTCGCGCCCGCAGTTCGCCCAGCAGGGCGAGCGCCCCGGCGAAGGGCGTGATCAGATGGTGGTTCTCTCGGGTGAACTCATTCAGCCGGAGCATCGCCGCCGGCACGTGACTCGCATCGGGGATGAGGCTGGGGAAAATTTTCTCCGGCGGACCGCCGAGGTGGGCAAAGATCTCCATCGTGGGCCGGCCGCCGAAAGGCGTCAGCGCGTGCGAGAACGCGCGCAACACCAGTGGAAGGCTGTCGAGCAACGTGCCGTCGAGGTCGAATACGACGGCGTGCGTGGGATGCGCGCGACTCATGGCGCGAGCCGCACCAGCTGATCGGTGCGGGGCGGGGCTACGTCTTCATTGAGGCGTGCAGGCTCGAATAGCGTGGTCGCCAGATCGAGGCCGAGAGCGACGGCGGTCACGAGAAAGCGGGTTTTGTCGCGCGAGGTTTCGTTGCGGAGATCGATGGATTTTATCATCCACTGCTCGCCGATTTTCTTGAGCTCGCCCAACGAAAATGTGGTGAGCACCTGGCCGTTGGCATCGAGGCGCTCGGCCTGCATCAGCGCATTGAACTGCGTGTCAAGGTAGGCGCGAACGAAGGCGACTTGCGGATGCGCTTTGGTGAATGCCACCGGCGCGCGAAACACGAAGGTATGCGCCGGGCGGCCGCGAATGCGATCAATGCGAGTCAGCTCGAAATCGGGCCAATACAGATACGGCATCAACAAATCGAAGGCACTGAGCTCCACCCCGGGAATGAGTGGCGCAAGCAACGCGCCATCGGCCAACGGGCCGGGCGGACCGGCGGCAGCGCGGGACCAAGCCGCCGCCGTTGCGCCGTTTTGAAGCAGCCAGCGGTGGATCTGGCCGGCCGAATCCCTCACCTCGACGCGCGTGATCGCGCCCTGCTCATTGCGGGCGCCCCAAAGTTTGCCGCGATAGACCTTCTCCTCGCCACGGCGAGGGAGCGCGTGCAATTCAAACTCGAGGTAATAATCTCCGGCCGGGCCGGTGGCGCGGAAGCGTTCGAGCAGTGCGCGGGCGCCGGCGGCGTCGGGCTTACCGGTTTGGGCGAGCGGCGGCAGGGCACTGGGCCCGGACTGGGCTGCACGCGACCCCGCCGTGCAGACCGCCATCGCGAAGAGTAAAACGAAAAACGCCCGCCATCGTGAGGCGGGCGCGATATTCAAAAGCTGGCCCATGATTAGGGCTTCTTCGGGGCCTCTGGGGCCGGCGTGGTGACGGGAGCCGTCACGGGCGCGGTGGTCGCAGCTGGCGCGACGGTCGCAGGAGCAGGCACAGCAGCGGGAACGCTGATCGTGGGCAGCGCGTTGTTGGCGGCGGCGTGGGCGTGTTTACGCTCGTAGATGCGGCCGAGGTAAACCGTGAAAGCGATCACGAAGAAAGCGACGGCGGCGTAGATCGTAGCCTTGGAGAGCACATTACCCGTGTCCGCGCCGAAAGCGGCTTCAGTCATGCCGCCGCCCATGGCGGCGCCCACGCCACCATCGGATTTGGCCTTCTGTGCCAGCACGATGAGCACTAGAAAAAGCGAGATGATGATGAGGAAGAAGGTAAGAATACCGAGGACGATGCTCATGGAAAAGGATCAAAGAATTCGGGCGAGGCGGGGTTTGTCAACGACGGGATTGGGGCTGGGCTTGGACCCAAGAGAGCCTAAATGACAGTGCCTCAGGTTTCGACCCCGAGTTTCTCCAATAGGCGCTGAAGATCATCGTTACCTCGGTATTCGATGACGATGCGGCCTTTTTTCGGAGTGTGCAGAACGGCAACGCGGGCGCCGAGGTGCGAGGTCAGCTTCTTCTCGATGCCGGCGACAGCGGCGGCGTCCTGAGCGGGAAGTTTGCGGACCTTGGCGCTGACGGGTTTGGTGCCGGCGTTGGTCTTGGCTGTTTGCACGAGCTTTTCCGTCGTGCGGACACTGAGGCCTTCCTAAATGACGCGGCGGGCGAGCACGGTGCGTTGCGCGGTATCTTCGACCCCAAGGAGAACCTTGGCGTGCCCGACCGTGAGCAGATTTTTGGCGATGTAGCCTTGGATATCGGCGTCGAGGGACAGGAGCCGAAGGGAGTTGGCGACCGAGGCGCGGCCCTTACCCACCCGCTCGGCGGCGGTTTCCTGCGTGAGGTCAAAATCGCGGATCAAGCTGGCGTAGCCGTGCGCTTCTTCGATGGCGTTGAGGCCTTCACGCTGGAGATTTTCGATGAGGCCGAGCGCGGCGGCGGAGGCGTTGCTGGCTTCGACAAGGCGCGCGGGGATGGCCTTGATCTTGAGTTGCTGGAACGCGCGCCAACGGCGTTCACCGGCGATGAGTTCATATTTGTCACCGTGTTTGCGGACGACGATCGGCTGGAGCAGGCCCTCGGCGCGAATACTCTCGGCGAGTTCGCTGAGTTGCTCGGCCGGAATCTCGCGGCGAGCCTGATAGGGACTCGGGACGATAAGATGGATCGCGATCTCAAGATAGCCGGGCGCGCCAGCAGGCGCACCCACAGGAACGGGCGTAGCCGCAGCGGGCGCGGCGGCGGGCACGGGTGCCGGTGCGGCGGGTTTGGCGGCGGCGATCAGGCCCCCGAGACCGCGACCGAGACGAGATTTGGGAACAGCTGCCATATTATTTGTTTCCGGCGACGGGGATGAAAAGGGTTTGGCCCAAGTTGATCTTGGATGGGTCGGAAATCTTATTGGCGTTGATAATATCCTGCTGCTTCGCACCCGTTTTTTTGGCGATGCTCGCCAGGTTATCACCCTTTTGAACCGTATAGCTCACGCCTTCCTTGGGATAATCCTCGCCGAAAGAGGTCGTAACTGCGGGGCGCGTGGCTTGGTTTTTGGCGAGGGAGTCGAGCGCGGCGTTGGTTTGCTTGCCGAGCTTTTCCATCTGCGTGGCGACTTGCGCGAGCGTTTCGTTTTTCGAGGTGGCCACGGCGGATTTGATCACGCGGTTGAGATCGGAAACGGCGTCGTTGAGCTGGACGAGCGTGGCGTAACCTCTCTCGGCCGAGCCGTGCTTGGCGCGGAGGTCGTTGTTCTCCCGTTCGAGTTGCTCGACCTTAAGCGACAGCTCACTGAGGCGTTGATTGAGGCCGCGGACGTCTTCGCGGAGGTTGGCCAACTCGACTTGCGCAGATGCGCGTGAGCCCAGACTGAGGACAAGAATAACGGCGGAGAGCCAGAAACGTTTCAACATGGGCGGCAGCTTGGAAAGGCCGTGGCGGGAAAACAAGCGGCTTATGCGAACGCGAAGTCAGCGACGCGGAAATGGGATGGGACTGAGCAACGGGGGCATGGGGTGGGAAGTTACGATGGTGCCGACGGGCACGGGGAAACCGCGGAGGAATTCTCCGGCCGGCAACATGCGTCCACCGGGGCGCTGGAGTTGACGGAGGCGTAGAATGCCCTCGGTGGTGGCGATCAATAGGCCGTCCGGATCGGCGCCGACAATCACGCCTGGCGTGGTTTTGGAGGCCGGCGCCGAGACGAAATTCTCGGCGACATCAGCGAGCCCGATCTTCACAGTTTGATCGAGCAGTAGGAGCGAGCAAGTCGGCCAGGGAAACAGTCCGTTAATACGGGCGGCGAGGACCGTGGCGGGTTCGGAGAAATCAAGGACGCCGTCATCTTTTTTGAGGCGGCGACAGAAGGTCGCCGTGACGTGATTTTGCTCAATGAAGGGAAGCTCGCCGGTGGCAAGGCGAGGCAAGCAACGGGCGACCAGCGGCACGCAGGCGGCGGCAAGCTTAGCCTCGATGGCGAGCGCGGTATCAAGGGCGCCGACGGCCACGCGTTCCCCATCGGCCAACGGGCCGGCGTCGAGTTCGCGCACGATGCGCATGAGTGTAACGCCCGTCTCACGGTCGCCATTGGCCACGGCGGTTTGGATGGGTGATGCGCCACGGTATTTTGGCAGCAACGAGGTGTGGAGATTGAGCGTGCCGAGGCGCGGCGTGGTGATGAACGCGTCCCGCAAGATGTGCCCGTAGGCCATCACGAGGGAAACATCGGGAGCGAACGCAGCGAGTTGGCCGCGCACGTCGTCAGTGACTTTCTCGGGTTGGAATACCGGCAGGCCGCGCGCGAGCGCCCAGGTTTTGATGCCGTTGGGCGTGATCTTCTGGCCGCGGCCGACGGGGCGATCGGGCTGCGTGAACACAGCGACGACTTCTGCGTGAACACGGCCGGCGGCGGAGACGAGCCAGTCAAGCAACGGCAACGCGATGGTGTCCGAACCGAGAAAAACGAGGCGAAGGGGTGACATGTTGGGGCAGGTGGCGCGCTCACCGAGGCACGTTACAAGGCGAACTCGCAACCTACAGTTTCTTCAGCCAACGATCCACTTCGCCCGAAAGCGCAGCGAAGGCGGCGTCGGTGCTAGGCTTGGCCAAGCCGTCTAGGAGCGTCCAATATTCCACGTGTGTCGCCGTCTTTTTTGGGGCGAGTGTCGTGAGCGCGCCGAGGGTTTCGAACTCGATCATCTTACCGTCGGTGAATGTCTCGAAACAGCAGCCGAAGTCGGGATATTTTACGTCCTGCAGGACGGCGGCGTATTTCACGAACGTCGTCCCGTCGAGCCAATAGGCGGACCAGCCGGGATAGTTCGTGATGCCGAGTTTCTGCGCGGCTCTACCCTTCGCCACGTCGATGCCCATGAAGTCGCGGTGGGGCGACCACGTGGGCAGCGAAAGATCGGTGTAGCTCCACGGCACCATAGAATAGGTGGGCAACAGATCGCCGGCGGCGTGATTGCCCTTCGGCGGAAGTGGCAGGACGCCGTAACCGCCGCCGCGCAGCATCGTGAGCGCCCAAGGCGCACACCGCACGGCCCACAAGCCGCGATTGGTGAGAGCGTGAGTGACTTTGATCGTGCGCTCGCCGAGCAGCTCGACGCCCATGCTTTTCTGCAGCCCCGTTTTTTCTTCCACCGGCTGCGTGAGAGCGACGCCGCCAGCCAGTTCCTTGACGGTGAGCGGCAAGTCGTCGGGCTGGTAGGTGCGGACGACATCCTCCGGCGAATGCCAGAGGCGATGCCCGCCGCGAAGATCGTAACCGTGCGCGCGGGGCGCGTTGGCGGGAAACTCCAGAAAAAGATTTCCGGCGCGGCCGAGTTTGGAGCTCAGCGCGGTGACGCGCGGGCCGCAATCGGTGGTCACGGTCAGCGCGAGCGCGCGTGTGCTGAGGATGATCGCGGCACCGCCGCAGGCTTCAGTCTTCGATCGTTTCACTTTTGTCGGATTTAGCGCGTTTATCGACGGGGCCGCGTTTGTGCTGCGCCTTCGTCGTGGGGTAGGAACTGTTGCTGTGGGGCCCAGCCTCGCGTTTTTCTTTGCCGACGAGGTCGAAATAGATCGGGCAGCCGGCAAGATCGAATTCCTCGACGAGACCGGCCTCGAGGTAACGGCGGTATTGCTCGGTGAGCTTTTCCTCGCGGTTGCAAAACACCTTGATGCGGAACGGCCGGGTGCCCGTCTGCGTGGCGTAGTAGGCCCGGAACCGCTTGCCGCCGATCGCCGGCGGCGGGTTGCGGTCGGAGAGGAAGCCGATGATTTTGTTCAGCTTCGCCGTGGGCAGCTTGGTGTCGAGCGAGCGGTTGAGCTTCACCGCCGCGTTCAGCATGCGGTCCACC
>JANXLP010000534.1 GCA_025355125.1 Opitutaceae bacterium
GGCCGCGCGCGGTGAAGAACGCGGCGCAGCGGCGCATGCCTTTCGCCATGTGAACTTTTACCGTCTCGGGGGAGATGCCGAGCTGGTCGGCGATTTCCTTGTAGGCGAGGCCGTCGAGGTAGCGGAGCATGATGACTTGGCGGCAACGGTCGGGCAGGGCGCGCACGGCATCGGCGAGGACCTCGAGTTCGTAGCGCTGGTCGAGGGCGTCGGCGGCGCTGGGCTGGGCGTCGAGGACGACGAGCGCGGTCTGGTCGTTGACGGACTCGGTGGGGTGGGCGCGGCGGCGGCGGAACAGGTCGAAGGCGGCGTTGCGGGCGGCGGTGAAGAGGAAGGCCTTGGGGTAGCGCACGCCGCCGGTGTCTTTGGCGCGGAGGAGCCGCGTGTAGGTCTCCTGCACGAGATCGTCGTGATCGGCTAAAGTGGGAAAGCGGGCTTGGAGGTAGGCGCGCAGGGCGGGTTCATGGGGATGAACTTCCTCGGCAAACCAGCGGGCTTGTTCGGTCGGTGGCATGGGGCGATGCGCGTGATGGGCATCCGGCGGAGCATCGGCGCTGTCGAGTGCATTTTCGGGCGAAACGGGGTTTGGAAACTATTTCGCGTTGGCGATAACCCGAAATAGCGGGCGGTGCGTCTCAATCCTTATTCATGCGGTGAACACGGCGGCGGCGGTAAAAGTGGTGGGCGAGAAATGGGTGGGAATCGTCCAGCCCAAAATTTTCCGGCCGATTCTTCCGAGCATTTTTCTGGCCGGAAGATTGGGGCCGGAAAATTTGGGAGATGGGGAGGAGGGGATCGCGCCTACCAAGCGGTCTTTGCTTTTACCCAAACCCATGGGCAGGGCGCCCGTGCTACCGCAGCCTCCGAAAGGGTAAGGGCAAAGGGCTTTTAGGATTAAGCGTCATCAAGGATGAGGCTGGCGAAAAAACGCCCCGCCCGGGTAGGGCGGGGCGCGGGGGAGGCGGTGGCGGTGGTCCGCCGGCGAGCGGTGGCCTTACGTTTGGGTTTAAAACTGCACGCTGGCGCTGAGTTTCCAGGTGCGGGGGGCGCCGGTGCCGACGCGGCCGCTGCTGTAGTGTTTGTCGAGGACGTTGTTCACGTTGAGCGCGAAGGTGACGGGGGTTTTGCCGACGACGTAGCGGTAGGTCACGAGCGCGTCGAAGAGATAGAACGAGGGGTAGCGGTAGCCGAAGTCGAGGGACGGGTCGGGGAAGACGCTGCTCTCGTAGCTGAAGCCGGCGCCGAGGCCGAGGCCCTTGGCGGCACCGTCGCGGAAGGTGTATTTGTTGAACACGGAGAACTGCCACTCGGGGACGCCGGCGAGTTCCTTATGGTTTTGGTCGCGGGTGTCGCCGGGGATGCCGCTGTCGTAGCTGCCGCCGCGGGCTTTGTTGATGGTGCTGGGATCGGGGTTCACGATGCTGCGGGTGAAGGACCAGGTGGCGGAGGCGAGGATCTGGTAATTCGGGAGCGGGGTGTAGATGAAATCGGCTTCGGCACCTTCGACGCGCTGGAGGCCGGAGGGGCGCTGGAAGCCGTTGCCGATGCTGCTGAGGTCGAAGCCGGCGGCGAGGAGGTCGGTCTCGCGCTTGGTGTCGCGCACGAGGATGTCTTTCCGGTCTACGCGGAAGAAGCTGAGGGTGCCGCTGAGGAGGTTGTTGAGGTAGTCGGTTTTGAGGCCGATATCGTAGCCGGTGCCTTTTTCGACGGGAAAGGTTTCGCCGCCGGCGGTGGCTTTGGAGAGAGGGTTGGTGACGGTCGGATTCTTCGCGCCTTCGAAGCCACCGGAGGGGACCTGATAGGATTTGTTGTAGCTGGCGAAGAGGACGAGGCCGGGGGCGACGCGGTAGTTGCCGCCGAACATGGGGGTGGTGTTGGATGTTTTGGCGGTGAGGCCCTTGTCGCCTTTTTCGTTGTAGGAGATGCTCTCGGTGGTGGAGTGGCGGACGCCGGCCATGAGGTGGAGTTTATCCTCGAGGTAGGCGCCCTGGTAGTTGAGCGATTCACCTTGGTCGAGACGGCGGTTGCCGGCGTAGTAGGAGGCGGCCCCGAGCTGGTCGGAGTATTTAAGTTTCAGTTTTTTGAGGTCGGGGATCTGGCCGTAGTTGAGCGTCTTCACGTCGAGCGGATACCAGCCGAAGGAGGGTGAGCCGAAGCCGACGCTGAACGGGTCGATGAAGCGCGCGTAGGGCATGGGCTGCGCGGGATTGAAGAACTGGGACCAGCCGGGGATGATGCCGGAGGCTTCGACGGCGGCGACGTTCACGATGGGGAACGCGCGGTAATAGCGGTCGCGGCTCTGGTCGAAGGAGGCGACGAAGGTGTGCTTGGCCTTGAAGGCGGTGAAGTCGTAGGTGAGGTCGGCTTGGTAGGTATGGCGCTTGTTGCGGTTCTCCTGGTTGCCGCCCTGGAGGTAGGGGTTGGCGGGGCGGTCAAAGACCATGAACCACGGGGTGTTCAGGAAACCGTAGTTGAGGGAGGAGATGGAATTGTTGGCGGGGAGGGTGGGGCCGGTGGCGCCGAAGGCGGGATCGCCGCGGTTGCTGAGCTGGATGGGGCCGTAGGGAGTCTGGCCGGGGTCGCCGTTGATGAAGAAGCCCTGCTCGGCTTGGGAGCGGAGGTGGTTGTAGGCGAGGCGGAGGTTGAGGTGTTCGGAGAGTTTCCATTTGGCCTGGAGGTCGAAGGCGGTGTCGCGGCCTTCTTCGTAGGAGCCGCGGCCGTTTTTGTTGAATCCATAGCCGCGGGGGAACCAGGGGCCGTCGTAGAGAGCGGGGAGTTTACCGGTGGTGGCGAAGACGCGTTTGCGCCAGTCGTCCTTGGTCTCGGCGGCGGGGGAGGAGCCGTTGGTTTTGGCGGCCTCGAAGGCGCGGCTGTAAACCATGCCGTAGGCGCCGGTGCCGCGGTAGTAATTGTTGGTGTGCTCGAGGGCGGCGTAGAGCTCGAGGGAGGCGAGGGGGCGGTAGATGACGTTGGCGAGGGCGAAGTCTTTGAGCTGGGTTTTTTCGTCGAGCCAGGAGTGGGCGTCCACGGTGCTGGCGATGACGCGGGCGGCGAGTTTGCCGCCGAGGGCGGTGCCCTGGGTGTCGATGAGGCCCTTGTAATAACTGTGGTCGCCGAGGGTGGTCTCGATGCGCGTGGCGTGGGTGAATTGGGGCTTCTTGGTCGTGTAGTTGATAATACCGCCGGGGGCGGTGCGGCCAAAGAAGACGGCGTTGAACCCCTTCACGATTTCGATCTGCTCGATGCCATCGATGTCGAAATTATAGTAGCGCAGAAAGCCGTCGCGGAAGAGCGAGCTGGGGCTGAAGCCGCGGATGCGGAGGGAGGGGCGGAACTCGTTGCCGGCATCGGTGGTGATGCCGGAGGTGTAGCGGAAGGCGTCCTGGATGTTGTCCACGCCGAGGTCTTTCAGGAAATCGGCGCCGATGACCTGGATGTTGAGCGGGGTGTCGATGATGGCGGCGCCGATGCGGGTGGCGGTGATGGCGTTGGTGCGGCGGTAGCCGTAGTCCTTGGAGGTATCGACGGTGAAGGGGGAGAGGACGAGGGCTTCGTCTTTCGGCTTCGCGGTCTCGACGGGAGGCGGCGGGGTCTGCGCCGAGGAGACGGCGGCCGTGAAGGCCAGAAACGCGGCGGTGAGCCGGGCGGGGAGGGATTTTTTTTGGATCATGGTTTTATCTTTGGGTTTGGGTTGCTGATCGGAAACGGGTCCGACCTCCCCCTGCTTGGGCTTGCGGCTGACGACGAACGCGCCGGTGGCGGGATCGCGCGCGGCGCTTAGGCCGGTGCCCGCGAGCATGCGATCCAGCGCGTCGCGTGCGGCGTAGTCGCCCGCGACGGCGTTGGTCCGCTCGCCCTTCACCTTATCCATCATGAAAATGATCTGCTGGCCGGAGGCGCCGGCGAACTGGTTGAGGGTCGAGGCGGCGTCGCCGGAGGGGAGGTTGTAGCTCCGCTTCTGCTCGACGGCCGCCGCGCCCGACACGACCGACACGGACGCCGCACAGCACAAAGCCGTGGCGACGAGACGGGGCGGGGTAGCGAGACGATGCGTCATGAGCAGGAGCTGAACTGCCCCTGTAACGCAGCGGTGGATGAAATGGGTTAGTGCTGTGCCCGTGCCGGGCAGTTGAAAGCTGAAAGTTGAAAGCCGAGAGGCCGAGGCTCGGAGAACGGCCGCAAGGTCCGCGGGAAGCAGGCGGAGGGATGGCCGCGTCGTCCCGGTGACCGGGACTCCTCGCAATGACAGGAGCGGGAACACTGCTTACGGCGCGCGGCGCAGGACGATCTCGGCGGCTGCGCGGCGCTCGACGGCGATGTCGCCGTCCTCGACGAGCAGGCGCACAAACGCCTCGACTTGGTCCGCCGCAAACGTGCCGCCGATCTTGCGCTCGCCGAGAGCGGCGTCGGCGAGGACGAGCTGTTGGGCGTTGCGCCGGTTGAAGAGGGCGACGGCCTCACGCAGCGGGAGATCGGTGAACGTCATGATCGGGTTGTGCCAGCGACCGGCGGACTGGAGTGCATCTACCGAGACTTGTTCGACGGTGGCGGAGGCTGGCGCGGCGTCGCGGGCGATGAGCGTGCGTTCGCCGGCTACGAGCAACGGATGCTCGGCGGGCAACGCGGTCGCCGGGGCGGAGCCGTCGATGCTGCGGGTGACCGCGACTTTGCCCTCGGTGACGAGGACTTCGACGCCGTGCTCGCCGAGGCGGACGCTGAACGCGGTGCCGACGGCGCGCACGGAAACGCCACCGGCGGTGACGATGAACGGCCGCGCGATGTCGTGGGCGACGGCGAAGTGCGCCTCGCCGGCGGTGAGCGTGACGCGGCGCGCGGAAGGTGTGAGCGCGACCTGCACATCGGTGCCGACGTTGAGGTTTACGACCGAGCCATCGACGAGGGCGACCTGCTGCTGGCGGGTGGCGGCGGTGGCGTAGTGTTGGGTTGTGGTAACGTGGGTGCGGGTCGGCGCGAACCACCAAACGCCGGCGGCGAGGGCGAGCGCGGCGGCGAGGCCGGCGGCCCAGACGGGCGCGCGGAAGGAAACGGGGCGGACGATCTTGGTTTCCCCGGTGAGCCGCACCGCGAGCGGTTCGCGGATGACGGGCATTTCACCGATGAGATCGAGCGCCCGTTCGGTGCGCAGGACGGCGGCCTCGTGCCGCGGATCGGCGGCGCGCCAGGCGGCGAATTGCGCGGCGCGGCCGGCCGCGAAGCCTTCCTCGCGCTCGACGAGCCATTCCGCGGCGGCGGTCTCGATCGCGTCGTCATAGGCGGAGAAATCAGCGGGAGACGCGTTCATGAGTCGAGACGGGTGGCGGGCGTTTCGGGGCCGAGGAGGCCGCGTTGGTGGAAGAAGCGGGTGCAGTCTTTGACGCCCTTGACCATGTGGACTTTCACCGTTTCGGGAGAGATGCCTAGGCGCTCGGCGATTTCCTTGTAGGCGAGGCCGTCGAGGTGGCGGAGCATCATGACCTGGCGGCAGCGCTCGGGCAGGGCGAGGATAGCTTCGAGGAGGGCGTCGAGGCGTTGCTCGCGTTCCTGCGCCTCGGCGATGCCGGGCGACTCCTCGAGCAAGGGCATGACGGTGACATCGGAAATCTCCTCGTGAGTCTGGCCGCGACGGCGACGGAAGAGATCGATGGCGGCGTTGCGCGCGGTGGTGAAGAGGAAGGCCTTGGCGTGGGTGACGCGGCCGCCCTCGTAGGCGCGGAGGGTGCGGACGTAGGTTTCCTGCACGAGATCGTCGTGATCGGGCAACGCAGGGAAACGTTTTTGCAGGTAGGCGCGCAACGCAGGTTCGTAGGGTTGAACGTGCGCGGAAAACCAACGGGCCTGATCGGTCGGGGGCATGGGGTAAATCGCGTCGGGGAACGCGAACTGCAGGGGAACGATTTGAACCGGCCGGGGCGCTGTCGAGAGCGTTCTGGCGATTTGGGCACGGCGAAAATTTTTTAAAGAAAAGACTAACCCAATCGGCGGGGGACCGCGTTATTAGGCAAGGCGCGGGCGCGAGTGCAGGTCAGAGGTGGCCGTGCGCGCGGCGGTTAAATCACCTCGATCACGCGATGCTGCTGCCCTGCTATTTGGAGGATGCCGGGGATCTGCGGATCGAACCACAACCGCAACGCGCGGTTGGTGGTCCGCTGGGCAGACCGAGGTTGAAAACCACGCGAAGGTTGTTCAGGTTTCGGTCATGACGACTTACGCGACTACGCTGGACGCAGCGGATCGGCTCACTCTTGAAGAACAAGAGGACCTAGCCGACACGCTACGCCGTAGAATCGCCGAGAAGCGGCGGGCGGAGCTCATCGCGGCGGTTAAGGAAGCCCGGACAGAGTTGGCCCGCGGGGTCACCAAGCCGGCGACCGTCGCGGCTATCATGCAGCGCATCCGAGCGTGAAACGGGTTTTGCTACCGAGCAGCGCGTTTGTGCGGTCGGCGCGACGCCTGGCCAAGCGGCATCCGGCAGTGGCCGACGATCTGCAGGCTGCCTTGGAATTACTAGCCGAGGATGCGCATCATCCGGCGCTGCGCACCCACAAGCTGAAAGGGAAGCTGGCGAAGTCGTGGGCGTGTTCCGCCGGCTACGATCTGCGCATCGTTTTTCAATTTGCGACGCACGGTTCACAGGAAGCCGTCGCGCTCGAAGCGGTAGGGACTCACGACGAGGTGTATTGAAAGGCCCGACGGGCGGCGACGGTTTCGTCGCATGGAGGCACTGTGAGGGACCGTTCTTCCTGCCACGGTTTCGGCTGCGAAAGTAGAGTGAAAACTAGCTTTTGGGTCGTGGCGGAGACCACTCTGCGGGCTGAGGTGTGGTGGCCGTGAGAGGCGCCGGGTCGCCGAGGCGTTTCATCTCAGCGGCGAGGGCGGCGGTCATCGCGGCGATGCGGGCGGCGTGCTCGGGGCGCGCGATGAGATCGGTGCGTTCGTCGGGATCGGTGACGAGGTCGAAGAGTTGGGTGCGGTCGATGTGCGGGTAACGGATGAGTTTATAGCGTGCGTCGCGATAGGCGCGTTGGACGGACTGGTAGGCGAACATCAGCGAGGTGCGCGCGGGTGTGGCGGGCGCGTGCAACGTGGCGGTGAGGTCGATGCCTTCGCTGGTTTTGGGCCCTGCGACGCCGGCGAGCGCGCCGAGCGTGGGGATTACGTCGAAGAGGTAGCACATCGCATCCGTGGTGCGGTTTGCGGGGATACCGGGACCGATGACGATGAGAGGGACGCGCAGCGAGTGTTCGTAGAGGTTTTGTTTTCCAATGAGACCGTGGCTGCCGCGGGCGACGCCGGAATCGGAGGTGAACACGACGAAGGTGTTTTTCGCGGCGGGCGACGCATCGAGCGTGTCGAGCACGCGGCCGATCAGCATGTCGAGATACGAGATATAACGGTAGTAGTCGGCCAGCATCGCGCGAATGTCGGCGGGGGTGCGGGGCCAGGGGAGGAGTTGTTCGTCGCGGATGGTCATCTCGCCGTTGTTGAACGGGTGCTGGGGGAGGAAATTGGAGGGGAGGGGGATCGTGGCGGGATCGTAGCGGACGGGAAAATCGTCGGGGACGATGTGGGGATCGTGCGGGCCGTCGAAAGGGAGATAGGCGAAGAAGGGCGCGGTGTGCGGCTCGCGGAGAAAGGCGATGATCCCGTCGGCGAAGGTTTCGCAGGCGTGCTTTGGGCTGATGTGGGACGAAAGCATTTTACCATCTTGGAAATCGCTGAACGGGGCCTTCAGCGGATTCGTCATGCCGCCAATGAAGAGGTTGCGGGCGCGTTGAAAACTGAGGGGGACCGAGGCGGGAGTGTTGTGCCACTTGCCGCTGATGAACGTGGTGTAGCCGGCGCGACCGAAGGCGGCGGGCCACGTCTCATCGCGCGTGAGTTTTTCGTCGATGTGGAATAGCGGGCGCGCGGAGAGAAGCATGGCGCGCGAGGGGACACAGGTCGCGCCGTTCATACCGCCCTGCATGTAGGCGCGGTTAAACGAGACGCCGCGGCGCACGAGGCGGTCGAGGTTGGGCGTCTGAATATGTGCGTTGCCGAGGGCGGCGATGGTGTCGGCGCGCTGGTCGTCGGCGAAGATGAAGAGGATGTTGGGGCGTGGGGCGGGCTCGGCGGCGCGCGCGAGAGGTGAGAGGCCAAACAGGAGGAGGGGAAATATGCGGCGAATCATGGCGGGGGGGGATGCGGGTAACTTGG
>JANXLP010000555.1 GCA_025355125.1 Opitutaceae bacterium
CTCGTGTGAGTATTCGCATCGGCAAAGAGCGGCTCAACTTTTCCCGCGCCGAGCGCCTCGTAGCGCGCCGAGATGATTTCGTTGAGCGGGAGGTAGGGGGCCTTGGTCGCAGCGGCGACTTCCGCCGCCCACGCGGCGTAGGGCTCGTGGATGATTTTGGCCGAGTCCCATTTTTTTCTCGGGACGAGCGAGGCGACGACGGGCGTGACGCCTTTCGCGCGGGCGTCGGCGATGAAGCGGCGCAGATACCAGCCGTAGGTATGCACGACTTCGTGCTTCTTGGTCATGACGTTGTCGATCTCCACGGCTTCGTCGCCGGTGCCGCGGATGGTGCCGCGCGCGCGGAGGGGTGGCGGTGGCTCGTCGTTGAGGGCGCCGTTGTCGTTGTGGCCGAATTGCATGATGACGAAGTCACCGGTTTTCATGAGCGCGAGGGCTTTTTCCCAATGGCCAAGGGTGAGGAACGTGCGGCTGCTGAGGCCGCCGACGGCGCGGTTGACGACGTTGATTTTTGTGGCGTCGAAGAGCGCGACGAGCGGTTCGCCCCAGCCCCACTGGCCGTTGTTGCCGTCGCCCTGGCCGTTGCGGACGGTGGAGTCGCCGATGAGAAAAAGCGTAGGGAGTTTCGGATTGGCGGGGACGGGCTGCGCGCGGCGCGTGCTGCCGGCGAGCGCGGCGTTGACGACGGCGGCGAGGGGCGCGGCGGGGACGGCCTCGCCTTTGGGTGAGAGCACGCGGGCGAAGGGCGCGCCGTTGAGATTTTTGAGCGCGGCGACGACGAGGGAGGCGTTGAGATCGGCGCCGAGCGGATCGGTGTGCGTGTGATCTTTTGGGAAGAAAGGCTTCACGGCTTCGGCACCGCGGTGTTCGTATTCGTCGGCGATGAGCGAGGTGAGGTCGATGAAGGCGACGTTTTCGGTCTTGCCGAGTTCGGCGGAGAAGGCGGACCACGGGCCGTTGGCGCGCTCGACTTTGCCGTCCTTCCATTCGTTGCGGACAGTGAGGGAAAGGAGGACGGGCGTGGCTTTCTTCGCGCGGACATCGGCGATCATCTTGCGCATATACCAGCCGTAAGTGTGGACGAGCTCGGGCTGTTGAGTGAGGAGATTGTCGATCTGCTGGGTTTCCTCGCCGAGGGAGCGGATCGAACCGCGGGCGCGGGATGCGTCGTTGATGGCGCCGGCGTCGTTGTGACCGAATTGGATGAGGACGGTGTCGCCGGCTTTGACCTTGGCGAGGAGCTGGTCCCAGAGGCCTTCGCGCATGAAGGTGCGACTGCTGCGGCCACCGCGGGCGCCGTTGACGAGGTTGATTTTCGTGGCGTCGAAATAGTCGGCGAACGGCACACCCCAGCCGGTGGCGGTGGGCGGGCCTTTGGCGGCGGTGGAGTCGCCGGCGATGAAGAGCGTGGGGAGCGCTGGATTGAGCGGGGCGGCGGCAACGGGCTCGGCGGCGGCGAGGGGAGGGGGGAGTGTGGCGTCGGGCGGTGGAGCAGTCGGCGAGGGGGCGAGGGCGGCGAGAGTGAGGAGAAACGAAAGCGAGAGCATGGGGTAGGGAAGACGAGAAGCGTGGATGAAAGGTGACGGCGCTCCAAGCGTCCGCTGCTGGCGAAAGGCTACGGACCGTCCGATAAAATGCAGGATTCAAATCCCGACTTGCCCGCAACGAAGTGAGATGGTCGTCGTCACACCGAAGTGGGCCGACACTATGTCGTGTCTGAACCCCAACCCCATTATGTCTCTATCCCTGCGCCGCTGTATTATTTTTTCCTGTCGGATTGCCTGCCTCGCACCCGCCTTCGCGTGGGCGGCGGAAGCGCCGACGGAGTGGATCGATGCCGACACCGGGCACCGCGTCGTGCGTCTCTCGCGGGAGCCGGGCACGGCAAGCCTCTATTTTCACCAAAATTCCTATTCGCCCGATGGGAAGAAACTGATCGTCACCACGGATAACGGCATCTCGACCATCGACCTCGCTACGCGCGTCATCGAACCGGTGGTGAGCGAGCGCGTGAGCCTGATCGTTGCGGGGCGGAAGAGCGGGCTCGTGTATTATGCAAAGCGTGTGGCCCGCGAAAACACCAAGCCCGATGGCACGAAGGAGACGGTGACGGACAATGTGATTTTTGCCACGCACCTCGATACCAAGGTCACGCGCGAGATCGCGAAGCTCCCTCGCGGGGGCATCGCGTCGATCAACGCCGATGAGTCCCTGATGCTCGGGTCCTACGTGGACGGCGATGCGGGGATTTTTGCGCGCGATGGCGGCGGAGGCCGGGCGGCCAGCGCGACCACGGGTGCGGGAGCGGCCCCGGCGACGTTTCAGGCGGACTACAAGGCGCTGCGGCCGGACGGCACGCCGTTCACCTTTGCTGAGGCGAAAGAGGTGCGGATGAACGAGCAACTCGAGCGTCGGTTGAAGCGAACGATGTTCACCGTCAGCATCGCGACCGGCGAAATCAAAACCATCCTCCAATCGAGCGACTGGCTGGGCCATCTCCAGTTTTCTCCGACTGATCCGGGTTTGATCATGTTCTGCCATGAGGGCCCGTGGCACAAGGTGGACCGCATCTGGACGATTCGCACGGACGGCACCGCGCTCACTAAAATCCACACGCGCACGATGAACATGGAGATCGCGGGCCATGAGTTCTTCAGCGCCGACGGGAAAACGATCTGGTATGATTTGCAGACGCCTCGCGGAGAAGATTTCTGGGTCGCGGGCTATGAACTCGCAACCGGGCGGCGCACCTGGTGGCATCTCCAGCGCGACGAATGGTCGGTGCATTTCAACGTCTCGCCCGACGGCGCGATGTTCGCGGGCGACGGCGGCGACAACGAAATGGTCGCGCACGCGAAGGACGGAAAATGGATTTACCTGCTCACCCCGCAGCGCATCCCGGATGTCGCGGGGATCAAGAACCCCGACGCGGCGAATCTGATCGATCCGGGCTTTTTCCGAAGCGAGCGCCTCGTCAACATGGCGAAGCACGATTACCGGCTGGAGCCGAATGTGACGTTTACGCCGGACCGGAAATGGGTGATCTTCCGCTCCAATATGGAAGGCGCCGTGCATACCTACGCGGTGGAAGTGGCGAAGGCGAAATAACGCCCGCGCACGCAGCTCACTCTTATGAAAATACCCCTGCTTCGTGGTCTCGCGTTGGTGGTCCTGGTCGCAGCCGCCCGCGCGGCGGCGCCAGTCATTCCTCTCTGGCCGGCCGGTGCGCCCGGCTCGGTGGAACGGATGAACGAGCCCGAAAAAATCGTCGGTTCTAACGTTTCCAACATCCACCAGCCCACGCTGACGGTTTATCTTCCCGCGAAGGAGCAGGCGACCGGTTGCGCGGTGATCGTCGCGCCCGGCGGCGGTCATGCGCGCCTCGCGATCGAGCACGAGGGCTACAACGTCGGCCAGTGGCTTGCAGACCACGGCATTGCGGCCTTCGTCCTGAAATACCGCCTTGCGAAGGACGATGCGATGGCAGCCGGTGCAACGCAGCCTTACACCATCGACCGCGACGCCCTCGCCGACGGCCAGCGGGCCCTCCGCCTCGTGCGCAGCCGTGCGGCCGAGTGGTCCATCAACCCCGCCGCTGTTGGTATCATCGGATTCTCCGCGGGTGGCGAGGTCGCCGCGCTCACCGCGATGCGTGCGACTCCGGGCGATCCTGCCGCTATCGATTCCATCGACCGGCTCAGCGCCCGTCCCGATTTTCAAGCCCTGATCTATCCGGGAAAATCGAATCTCATCATTCCCGAAAAAGGCGCGCCCCCGGTCTTCCTCGCCTGCGGGGCCACCGACCGTCCTGACATTTCCGAGGGCCTGCCCGCCGTTTACCTGCTGTTTAAGAAAGCCGGCGTGCCGGCCGAGTTGCACATCTACGCTGGTGCTGGGCACGGCTTCGGTCTGAGGGCCGCAAACAAATCGCCTGCCGGAGCCTGGCCCGAGCGCTTCCGCGAATGGCTGGCCGACCGAAAATTCCTGGCCGCTAAATAAACTCCCCGCTGTCGCCATGACTCGTTGTCACCTGCTCGTTCGGTTCTGCGTCGCGGGATTTTTCGTGACGGTTGCTCCGTTTGCGTTGCACGCGGCTCGGCCGACCGCGGTTGCGCCGTTTCCTCAAAATCTTGCGCCCGGTGGCCCGTCCATCCCGGCGACTGCGCCGGTCGAGTCGCCGCACGGTGCAGCGATCTTGCTCTGGCCGGAGGGCGCGCCGGGCTCGGAAGCACGTCGGGACGAGCCCGAGCAGATCAGTTGGCGGCAGGAGCCCGACATCGTTTTCCCGGTCATCTCCAACATCCACGCGCCGTCGCTCGCACCGTTTCTCCCGACGGCAGCGAACGCCAATGGGTGCGCCGTGATCATCGCGCCGGGCGGCGGGCATATGCAGCTCACCATTGATCGCGAGGGCTACGACCTCGCCCGCTGGCTGGCGGATCGCGGGATCGCGGCGTTCGTGCTGAAGAATCGGCTCGCGCGCGACACCTCCACGCCGCGCGGGACGCCGCAGCCTTACACCATCGACCGCGACGCTCTCGCCGACGCGGCGCGGGCCATTCGCCTCGTGCGCGCCCGGGCGGCGGAATTCTCCGTCAATCCCGCGCGCATCGGCATCTTGGGATTCTCCGCCGGTGGCGAACTCGCGCTCCTTGCCGCGGCCAAACACGACGCCGGCCAACCTGGTGCCGTTGATCCCGTCGAGCGGCAGAGTTCGCGGCCCGATTTTTTTGCGCCGATCTATAGCGGCGGTTTGCAGCGGACGGACTTGGTGTGGTCGAAGGACGCGACGCCGCCGGCCTTCCTCGCTTGCGCCTATGACGACCGCATGCCCGAGCTGCTCGCCGCCTTCTTCACCACGCTACGTCGCGCGGGAGTGAACGCCGAACTCCATATCTACCACACCGGCGGTCACGGCTTCGGCGTGCGGGCGGATCGTCCGGAATTGCCCGTCTCGACGTGGCATCAGCGTTTTGTCGAGTGGCTGGCGGCGCGCGGCCTGTTGCAAAAGCCATGATGAGCCGGTTCACGCTTCGCCTCGGCGCGGGACTTTTGGTGGGCGCGGTCGCTCACGGCGCGGAGCCGGCGCGGCTCATCTCGTATGAGCGCGAGGTCACGCCGCTGCTCCAGAAATACTGCTACGATTGCCACGGTGACGGCTCCAGCAAAGCCGGCCTCGCGCTCGACGACTACGCGACCGCCGCCGATGTCCGCGCCGCCCGCCAGAAATGGGAGGCCGTGCTCCGCAACGTGAGCCGCCACGAGATGCCGCAGGACGATGGCGGCCCGATGCCTACCGACGCCGAGCGCGAAACCATCAGCCGCTTCGTTGAACAGGAACTCTTCCAGCTCGATCCCGCGCACCCGGACCCCGGCCGCGTGGTGTTGCGGCGGCTCAACCGCGCCGAATACAATGCCACGATTCGCGATCTCGTGGGCGTCGATTTCAAGGCCGCCAACGATTTCCCTCCCGACGACTCCGGCTACGGCTTCGACAACATCGGTGCCGTCCTCTCGCTCCCGCCTGTGCTCCTCGAAAAATACCTCGCGGCGGCCGACAAGATTCTCGATGCCGCGATCGTCACGGACCCGATCGGGAGCGAAGTCCGCCGCACGCCCGCGAGCCTGGCCGAGATCGGTTTCAACGCCATCGGCGACCGCGGCGACGGTTGGGTTCACCTGCTCAGCCTCGAGGAGGACGACGCCGCCGTGGAGTTGAACCTGCCCGCGGGCGACTACATTTTCCGGGTGCACGCCTTCGCGACGAAGGTCGGCGGCGCGCTCAAGGGGAAGGGGAGTGAGACGCCGCTCGTTTTTACGGGCGAC
>JANXLP010000586.1 GCA_025355125.1 Opitutaceae bacterium
GTCAACTGATGCTCAGGCTGAGCCGACAGGATCTGGCGCAGCACCTGACGGGCTACGGGTTCATCGTCTACAATCAGTAACTTCATGGTGAGAATGCAGACTCAGTGATCGGCACGTTTTGCATCCGCCTGTAATGCAATCGGTAAATTTTCGTCCTCGTCAAAACGCAGGGCGTTGAGGATAACCGCCGTCTCTATGAACCCTGTTCTGAAGCTGTTACTCGAAGGCGGCAGTCTCACGACGGCGCAAATCGCGCAGGTCGTGAACTTGTCCGTGAGCGAAGTCGAACAGCACCTGGAACAGTTGAAGAAGGATAAAATCCTCCTCGGCTGGCGTCCGGTGCTCGATCTCTCCCACGAGGCGGCCGCCGCCGCTACCGTCCGCGCGGTGATTGAGGTGAAGATCACGCCGGAGCGCGGCGGTGGGTTCAACCGGCTCGCGGAGCGCCTCGCGCGTTTCGATGAGGTCGAATCCTGCTATCTTATGTCGGGCGGCTACGACCTGCTTGTCTTCGTCAAGGGTGCGTCGCTGCAGAAGGTCGCGGCTTTTGTTTCGGAAAAACTTTCGACGATCGAGGGCGTGCTTTCGACCTCTACGCATTTCATGCTCCGCTGCTATAAAGATCAGGGCTTCCTGCTCGATATTCGCGAGGCCACCACCACGCGGCTCAACGTCGCACCCTAACCGGAGGCCAGTCCCATGAGTAACGACTCCAAACGCTGGGTCGCGGGCCACGTGGCCGCGCTGCCCAAAAGTGGTATTCGCGATTTCTTCGAACTCGTCGCGAAGATGAAGGGCCAGGACGTGATCTCCCTCGGCGTCGGCGAACCCGACTTTGTCACACCGTGGAATATCCGCGAAGCCGCCATTTTCGCCCTCGAGCGCGGCAAGACCTATTACACGTCGAATCTCGGCATGATCGAACTGCGCCGCGCCGTCTCGACTTATGTGACCGAGCACTTCGGCGTCGATTACCGGCCCGACGACCAGGTCATCATCACGGTCGGTGTGAGCGAGGCGCTCGACCTCGCACTGCGCGCGTTCTGCAATCCCGGCGACAAGGTGATGTATCACCAACCGTGTTATGTTTCCTACCATCCGAGCATCGCACTCGTCCATGGCCAAGCCGTCGCCGTGCCGACCTTCGCTCAGGATAACTTCGCCCTCACCGCCGAGGCCCTTCGTGCCGCGTGGGTGCCAGGCTGCAAAATCCTCATGTTAAACCTCCCGTGCAATCCCACGGGCGGCACTTGCGACCGCGTGCAACTCGAAGCCATCGCCGCGTTTTGCCGGGAGAAAGATATCCTGGTGCTTAGCGACGAGATTTATTCGGAGCTCACGTTTGAAGGCACGCACACCAGCATCGCGAGCCTGCCCGGTATGGCGGAGCGCACGATCTTCCTTCACGGTTTTTCAAAGGCGTTCGCGATGACCGGCTGGCGTCTCGGCTATGCTTGCGGCCCTGCTGCGCTCATCGATGCGATGATGAAAGTGCACCAATACACGATGCTCTGCGCCTCGATCATCGCCCAGGAAGCCGCCCTCGAAGCGCTCACGCGCGGTTGGGACAGCGTGCTCAAAATGCGCGAACAATATCACCGCCGCCGCGATCTCGTGGTGCGCCGTTTCAACGAAATCGGCCTCAAGTGCCACTCGCCGCGCGGCAGTTTCTACGCGTTTCCGAGCGTCGTTTCCACCGGCCTCACGGAGAAGGACTTCGCCGCCGGCCTGCTCACCGAGCAGAAGGTCGCGGTCGTCCCCGGCAGCGCGTTTGGTGAGAACGGTCTCGGTCACGTGCGCGCCTGCTTCGCCACAAGCTACGAGCAACTCATCGTAGCCTGCGATCGTATCGAGCGCTTCGTTCAAGGTTCTAAAAAATAAGCCCAGTCGAGGCCGCGGCGGGCGCATCGGAAGGTGAAAATCTTCCTTTGCGCCTTTCGCGTCTTTGACGTCTGATCAAAACATCATGTCCCGCACCGTTGCCATCGTCGGCCGACCCAATGTCGGCAAAAGCCGCCTCTTCAACCGATTGGCGCGGAAACGCATTTCCATCGTTCACGACCAACCCGGCGTCACGCGCGACGTCATTTCGACGGAAATCTCCGAAGGCGAGTTCACCCTGCTCGACACCGGCGGCCTCGGACTCGTGGGCGGAGAATCCACGGCGGACTTGATCAAAGCCTCCGAGAAACAAGTCGATTTCGCCATCGCTTCGGCCGACTTGATTCTCTTCGTGATCGACGGCCTCGAAGGCGTCACGAGCCTCGACGACCGCATTGCGAAGATGCTGCGCAAGTCCAAGAAGAACGTCATCCTCGTCGTCAACAAAGCCGACTTCAATGACGAGAAAGTCCAACTCGACGGCGCCTACGCTCTCGGTCTCGGCGAGCCCTCGCGCGTCTCCGCGGAGCACGGCACGGGCGAACACGATTTGCGCGCAGCCATCCTCGCCAAGCTCGGCGAGCCACCCGTCGAGGACCCGGCGCACGCGAAGACCTCCGCCGATCCGTTGTGCTTTTGCTTCATCGGCCGCCCCAACGTCGGAAAATCCTCGCTCAGCAATAATCTCCTGCAAAGCGACCGCCTCGTCGTCAGTCCCATCCCCGGCACCACGCGCGACTCCGTTGAACTTCCCTTCGAGTTCAAGGGCCGTGACGGCGAGATGTATCCTTTCAAACTGATCGACACCGCCGGCATCAAAGCCGCAACGAAGCTCGCTTCGCCCGTCGAGTATTTTTCCCGCCTCCGCTCGCTCGACGCCATCCAACGCGCCGACGTCGTCTTCCTCGTGCTCGACGCCCTTGAAGGCGTCACGCAGCAGGACAAAGCCATCGCCGGCGAGGCCATCAAAGAGAAGAAGCCCATCGTGATCGTCGTGAACAAATGGGACCTCGTGCAGGACATGTTCGCGAAGGGAAATCTGAAGCTTTCCGGCTATAAAAACGCCCGCGACTATCGTGATAAATACGAGAAGGCCCTCTTCGAGCGGCTCTTCTTTACGCCCGGTTCGCCTCTGATTTTCGTCTCTGCCATGAGCGGTTACGAAGTGGATCGCATGCTGAACGCTGCGGTGAAACTGAATCGCACGCTCGATAAGAAGCTCCCCACGGCGAAGCTCAACCAGCGC
>JANXLP010000587.1 GCA_025355125.1 Opitutaceae bacterium
ACACCCTCACCGACGAAAATACGCTCCGCCTCGACTACACCGCCACCACCGACAAAGCCACGCCCCTCAACCTCACCAACCACGCCTACTTCAACCTCGGGAGCGGCGGTGATGTGATCGACCACGAGGTAATGATCGACGCCGACCGTGTCACGCCGGTGGACGCCCAGCTCATCCCCACGGGTGAACTCGCACCTGTGGCCGGCACTGCGCTTGATTTCACCGCACCCACCCGCCTCGGAGCACGCGCCTCGCAGTTGAAAGGCCCTCGCATCATCTACGACCACAACTACGTCCTCAACCGCCCCGCCGGCGACGCCTCCCTCCGCTTCGCCGCGCGCGTCACCGATCCCGACAGCGGACGCCAGATGGAAGTCTGGACCACCGAACCCGCCGTGCAGCTCTACACCAGCCCGCTGCGCGACCGCCCGCCCTACGGTCCGCCCGGGTTCTTCTGCCTCGAGACCCAGCACTTCCCCGACTCGGTGAACCAGCCCGCGTTTCCCTCCACCATTCTCCGCCCAGGTCAGACCTTCCACTCGACTACCGAGTATCGTTTCACGACCCGTTAATTCATCACCTCTATGAATCGTCGCGCTTTCCTCACTCAACTCAGCGCGGCGGCCGTCGCCGCGCCCCTGCTTACCCAACTCCGCGGCGCCGCCCCCACCGCCTCCGCCCCCGACTCCTTCATCTCGCGCCTCCAACCCGCCGTTGTCGGTGGCGGCTTTGAACTGCCCGACTACTGGGTTTGGTGCGGTGCGCCGATCCGCGGCGAAGACGGTAAATATCATCTCTTCGCCTCGCGCATTCCGAAGTCGGTCATCTTCCATCCGCACTGGCTTTTCTGCTCCGAGATTGTCCGCGCCGTTTCCGATACGCCCGTCGGCCCCTATAAATTCGCCGAGGTCGCACTGCCTCCGCGCGGCGGCGATTTCTTCGACGCGCGCAGCACGCACAATCCCCACATCCGCAAAGTCGGTGACACCTTCGTGCTCCTCTACATGGGCACGAATTACGACGGCCCCACGCCCGATCACGATCACCAGGAAGTCTGGCGCTCGCCGCGTTACCTCGCGACGTGGGCGCGCAAGCGCATCGGCCTCGCCACCAGCAAGAGCGTGAAAGGCCCATGGAAACGCCTCGATACGCCGCTCATCGAACCGCGCCCCGGCGAATGGGATTCCATCGCCACGACCAATCCTTCCCTCTGCCCGCTCCCCGACGGCAGCTTCCTCCTCGCCTACAAATCGCGCCGCGAAACCCTCGGCGACCTCCAAGTCGGCGTCGCCCACTCCGCCCACTACACCGGCCCTTGGACGCGACAGCCTACGCCGTGGTTGTTCCGCGGTAAACCCGCGCACGTCGAAGATCCGTTCCTCTGGTATGAAAACGGCCGCGTCAACGCGCTCATGAAAGACATGACCGGCGACATCTGCGGCGAGAAATTCTCCGGCGTCCACGTCACGAGTCCCGACGGCATCGACTGGGATTTCGACCGCGCCACCCTCGCCTACAGCCGCAAACTGCACTGGAGTGACGGCCGCACCACGCAGCAGGGTTTCCTCGAACGCCCGCAACTCCTCATCGAAAACGGCGTGCCCACGCACCTCTTCTGCGCCACCGCCGAAGGTCCCGGCCTCGACCTCAAAGACGCGATCCGCACCTGGAACACCGTGATCCCGCTCGCCCGCGCCCGCGGGTGAATTCAAGGCTGCTTCGATTCGCGGGCTCACCGCACCGGGCCCGTCATGGGAACCGATTCGGTGAACCACCCCTATTTTCCCCCGACGATCCTGCGCCCAGGCCAGACCTTCCGCTCCACTGCGAAATACCGTTTTTCCACCCGTTAAATTTTTCGTCCACCCTGTCCATGTCCGCCCCAGACCCCGCTCCCGCCTGCTGGTCTCTGATGACCGAAGACGCGTCCGCTTCACCGCCCCACGCGAAGTGGTTCACCGATGAGATCCGGCCGCACACCCCGGCGTTGCGGGCGTATCTACGCGGCGCGTTTCCCAGCGTGCGCGACGTGGACGACGTGGTGCAGGAATCCTTCCTCCGCATCTGGCGGTCGGGGATGAACCGCCCCATCCGTTTTTCGAAATCGTTTCTCTTTCAGGTCGCCCGCCGCATCGCTATCGACTGGGTGCGCCGCGAACGCGTTTCCCCGCTTGTCGCAGTCGAGGACCTCAATGCCCTGCCGATCGCGGATGAACGTCCCGGCATCGCCGAGATCGCCAGCACCCGTGACGAACTGAATCTCCTCGTCGCCGCGCTCGAAGCGATGCCCGCGCGACTTCGGGAAGTCATCGTGCTCCGCAAAATCGACGGGATCTCGCAAAAAGAAATCGCCCTGCGCCTCAACCTGTCCGAACTCACGGTGCAGGTGCATGTCGTGCGCGGATTGCGCCGCCTCGAGGCCTATTTTCAACAACACGGTTCCGGCCGCTCCGCTTCATGAGCCGCCCCACCCGCCCTGATCGGATCGACGACCTCGCCGCCACGTGGGTCGGCCGCTGCGACGCCGGCCTGACCGCCCGCCAAGAGATCGAGTTCGCCGCGTGGCGCGACGCGGACCCGCGGCACGCCGATGCGTTGAAAAAATTTGAAGCCATCTGGTCCGCCGCCGAGCTACCCCGTCGTCCCGACGCCGCCAGTTTTGTGCGTCAACGCCTCGCCGCCCACGCCGCCCACCGCCGTCGCCGTCGCGCTGTTTTCAGCGCGGGCCTCGCGACGTGCCTGCTCCTCGGCCTCGGCTGGAGTGTCAGCCGACGTGGGCCTTTGCCGGAAGCCACCGCCGTGGCGAGCACCACGTTTCTTCAGCCTCAGCGCCTCGTTCTGCCCGACGGCTCGATCGCCGAGTATTCCGCCGGCACCGAAATGGTCGTCGATTTTCACGGCGATAACCGCCGGGTATCATTTGCCCGGGGCCAAGCCCACTTCGAAGTCGTTCACAATCCCGCCCGCCCTTTCGTCGTGACCGCCGGCGGCCTCGCCGTTCGGGCGGTCGGCACCGCCTTCGCCGTCCAAGTCGAGCGCGACTCGACCGCCGTCCTCGTCACTGCCGGCCGAGTCGCCGTGGACTCCGCTTCGACCTCACTGCTCTCCGCCCCGGCCGCCCCCCTCGCCTTTGTTGACGCCGGCCAAAGCATTGATGTCCATCCCGGTCTCTCGGGCGATCTCCCCACCATCCAGGCCCTCTCGCCCGCCAC
>JANXLP010000596.1 GCA_025355125.1 Opitutaceae bacterium
GCCCGCAAGCACGTCAAACTCGGCCTCAACATTGCGGGCTTTCTCACCGCCGATCTCGGCGTCGGCGAATCGGCGCGCTGCATGGTCCGCGCCGCCGATGCCGCCGCGATTCCGGCCGCTCTCGTGCCCCTCAAGCTCAACTGCAAAAACCGCCTCGGCGACCAGACCTACGCCGCCCGCCTCACCGACGAAAATCCCCATGACGTCAACGTCGTGCATGTTGACCCGCCCGCCTCACGCGACATCGACTACCACCACGGCCCGGGATTCCGCGCCGGCAAATACAACATCGCCTACTTCGCGTGGGAATTACCCGAGTTTCCCGATGCGTGGACCTCGAGTTTCGACTTCTACGACGAAATCTGGACGCCCAGCGATTTCTCCTCCGAAGCAATTCGGGCCAAGTCACCGCTGCCCGTCCTGACGATGCCCCACTCGATCGCATTCGCCCGGCCGACCGAATCAACCGCCGCGCTTCGCGCCCGCCTCGGCTTGCCCGCCGAGCGCTTCCTTTTTCTCACGCTCTTCGATCTCAACTCCTACGCCGAGCGGAAGAACCCGCGCGCCGTCATCGCCGCGTTCCGCCAATCGGGACTCGCGGCGGCGGGCGCGGCCCTCGTCATCAAGGTTCAGAACGCCACGTCGAATCCCGCCGACTTTGCCGCCCTGCAGGCCAGCGTGGCCGATCTGCCCGGCACCGTGCTGATCGCCGCGACCCTCTCGCGCGCCGACATCTACGCCCTCGAAGCCGCGTGCGACGTGTTCGTCTCGCTGCACCGCTCCGAGGGTTTCGGCCTGGCGGTCGCTGAGTGCATGTCTCTCGGCAAGCCCGTCATCTCGACCGATTGGTCCGCGACGGCCGAGTTTGTCACCATCGACAACGGCTGTCCTGTCCGCGCCCCGCTCATCACCCTCGCCGAGAACTACGGCCCCTACGCCAAAGGCTCGACGTGGGCCGATCCGGATCCGGCGCACGCCGCCGAGTGGATGAAAAAACTCTTCGCCGACCGCGCGCTCGCCGCCCGGCTCGGCGCCCGGGCCCGCGCGACCATCGAGGCGCGCTTCGCCCCCACCGTGATCGGCGCACGCTACCGCCGCCGGCTCGAAGCCATCGCCACCTTCTGATTTCCCATGCCTACCTTTTCCGATCCCAAGCAAGGAGAACGCGAATATTTTGCCCGCATCGGCGAAGCCGGCCGGCTCCACGCGATGCGCAAGCCGTTTGGCGACGAGAACTGCACACGCCATGTGATCAACCTCAGCGTGTTTTTCTCGCTCTTGCCGCCGCCGCCTGGGCGCATCGTCGAGTTCGGCTGCGGCACCGGTTGGCTGGGTCTGATCCTGGCCGAGCGCGGCTACGATGTCGTCGGCATCGACATCTCGCCCGACGCGATCGTGATCGCCGAGCAACTGCGCCGGGAACGGCAGATTCCCAACGCCTCGTTTCGCGTCGCCGACTACGAAGAGGTGACCATCGAGCCACTGGCGGATTACGTCATCTTCCACGATGCCCTCCACCACGCCGAATCCGAAGACGCCGCGCTGCGCGCCGCCTACGCGGCGCTGAAGCCCGGCGGCATGACGATCTGCATCGAACCCGGAGACGGCCACAGCCAGTCGCCCGGCTCCATCCACGCCGTGAAGGAATTCGGCGTGCATGAAAAAGACATGCCGCCGCGGAAAATCATCCGCCTCGCCCGCGCGGCCGGGTTTCGCCGTCACCTCGTCCTGCCGTGGCCATGGGATCACATGCGGTTTCTCTACCGCCCCACCTACTCGCGGGCCACCAGCCAGGCCGATCTCTGGGGGCGTCGGTTTCTCGGTGAGCTGCGCATACTGCGAAATCTTTTCGTCACGCGCGCCCAGGGCGTGGTCCTGCTCTGGAAATAGCGCTCCGGAGCCACCCACGCTCCGGTGCAATCAGGGGGTTCACCTTTACTCCCTCCGGTCCAATCACCACTGGGCGGGGCCGGGTCGTAATCCCCTGTCCCGTCGCCCTAGTTTTCGCTCTTTTCCGCCGCCTTTGCCTTCACTTGGATGCGCAGGTTACGGAGGCTGAACGCCACCTTTCGAGGATCGCCGTTGCTCGGAAATTCCGGCGCCCTGTCCGAATCGAAATGCCACACGGTGTCGCCCGGCGCCAGCCGCACATCGTCCACCCGCACGGCGCACATCGTCTGCACCGATTCTCCCTGCCACAACACCACGCCGTCCCTGCCCGCGGCGCGCACGATCACATGGCGCTCGTCGCGGCTCTTAAGGTCGAACGAGATGTCAGCCGCCACGGGAAACGGATGCGGGTTGCGGAAAACGAGATCGGCGTCACCCCGACTCCAGCGCCAGTAGTCGAACTGCGAGCGCTCTGGCTGAAACCAGTGGTCGTCGGCAAAGAGTGCTTCCACCGCGCGACCGGTGGCCTCAACCATACGCAGCTCGCGCGGCCCTTCCAAGCGGAACGTCTCGCGCCCCGGCGGCTTCAACGTGTCGCTAGAGAAAAACACCGTGAGGTTGCCCAAGAGCAGCAGCGCCCACCATTTTCGCCCGCGCGGCAACAGCATGTTAAACGCGAGCGTCATCGGCAGCAGCACTCGCGACGCCGCCCCGGGATAACCTTCCCACACCGCGTCGCCCAGCACCACCATGAGCACCGCGTAGCTCGCACCCACCCGCCACCACAATTCGCTCCAGCGCGGGCGGAGCGCAAAAAATAGCCACTGCGTCGTCAGCGCAATCAACGTCAGTGTGCTCCACACTCCGATGGACCCCGCATCTTCGGTTTTGAAAATCGCCGCCGTCTCGGCCCACTTGTTCACGTAGGCGGCCCCAGGCCAGGCGAAGTTACGCGCCCCGGCGTCCCCGCCGCTGCCAAGCCAGAGTTTGAGCGTCACCATCCAGATCGCCAGCGGCGCCACCACGAGCACACCTTGCAGGATCGCACGCACCCAACCGCGCAGATCGCGCCCCGAGGCAGGCGCCAGCGCCGTTGCCGCGAGGATATTGGTCTCCTTGCCGAGCCCCGCCACGCCGAGCACGCCCGCCGCCCACCAGGTGCGCCCACGTTCCGCGAGGCACATCCCGAACGCGATCAACAACAGGCTCGGCCCATCCACCAGTGAGCCGCGCACACTGAAACAAAGCCCAAAGGAAAACAGCACTCCCAACCATCGGAAAAAATTCTCCCAACTCGTCGCCGGAAACCACCGCAGGAGCAGCCACGCCAGCAGAAACCAGCAAACGATATTCTGCACCGCATAGATATGCAGCGCCCGCGCCGGGTCGCCCCACCCGAACGCATACGCCGACCACGAAAACAAAATCCTCCGCGCCCGATACGGCATGGAGTCCATCGCCGCCCGCAACGCCCGGTTGCTCAGCCACGGGCGCATCGCGATCTGCGCATAATACTGCGCATCGTAGCCCTTCGAATTCGGGTCCTCGTAATGGTTGATCTTCTTGAGCGCGGGGATGTAGGGAGACTCCGCCTTGCCGCCAAACATCACCAAGTAAGTGAATCCCTTTCCCGGGATGTAAAACTGCACACAAACCCACACAAACAAACCCACTGTCGCGGCATAGGCCAACTTCAGCGCCAGCGACGCGTTGCGTTGAAAAAATGGAATCGGACTGGCCACGAAAACGCCAGAAGCCAGAGTCTCCCCTTACTCAACGCAAGAATGGATTCGCCGCCCGCCACCACCACGATTCAACCCTCCCGCCCTTCTGCCCTTTCGCGCGCATTGCTGCTGGCCGCATTCATCGCCTACACCGTCTTCTTGGCCCGCCACATCGGCGCGAACGCCGGCGGTTCAGATTCCTCCGGTTACCTCAACAGCGCCCGCTTGCTCGCTCACGGCACCACCGCCGTGCCCCAACGCATCCCCGCCGGCCTCGATCCTAAAAAATTCGATTCGTTCACGTTCATCCCGCTGGGTTTTCGTCCACTCTCCCCGCAACAGATGGCGCCGACTTATCCCATCGGATTGCCGCTGGGTCTCGCTGCCACCGCGAGCGTAACCGGGTGGCGGCTCGCTCCGCCGATCCTCATGATCGTGAGCGCGCTCGCTGCCGTAGCCCTGATGATTCTGCTGGGGCGCGCCGCCGGCCTGCCCCGCAGGTGGTCCATCTTCGGAGCCCTCCTCCTCGGCGCCAGTCCGCTCACCACGTTCATGTCCGTTCAACTGATGAGCGACATCCCTGCGACCGCAGCGGCGACCGCGACCATTTTGTGCGCCTGGTATAGCCGCACCCACCGGCGCTGGGCGCTCGCCGCGGGTGCGTTGCTCGCGATCGGCGTCCTTATTCGCCCCAGCAATCTCATCCTCATCGCTCCGATCGCGCTCTGCCTCGGCCTCGATTGGCGGCGCTGGCTGCTCCTCGGGCTCGGCGGTCTCCCCGGCGCTCTCATCCAGATTATCTACAACTCCGCCGCCTACGGCAATCCCCTCGCTTCCGGTTATGGTTCTGCTCTGGGGCACCTGTTCACCGTCGGCGTCATCCCCCTCACGTTCGCGCATTATTTGCGCTGGCTGCCGATTTTGCTCACCCCGGTCGGTATTGCCGCCGTCGCGCTGCCATGGTTGGGCCGGCGCTCCCTTTTCGCCTGGGTGCTCGTGGCCTGGATCGCGGTCATCTTCGGATTCTATGCCTGCTATTGGCACACGCACGAGACGTGGTGGTTTCTCCGGTTTTTGCTGCCGGCATTTCCCGCCTGCCTCGTCGGCGGCCTGTGGGTGATCCATCACCTTTGGGAGAACTACGCCAAAGTCCGTCTGCGCACGCCGCTCGTCGCCCGCAACCTCACCATCGCCGCCGCCTTCGTCATCCTCGCCCACTCTTACCCCTGGCACGGCCGCCTGGGCGCGGCCAGCGTCGGGAAAAGTGAACTCGTCTATCCTGAAACCATCGCCTGGCTCCGCACGCATCTGCCCGCCGACGCCATCATCATGAACATGCAGACGAGCGGCGCGCTCCTCTACTACAGCGACTTTCAATTCGTGCGCTGGGATATGCTCAACCCCGCCCGCTTCTCTCTGATCACAGCCAACGCCCTCGCCGCCCATCGCCCCGTCTTCGCCGCGCTTTTCCCCTTCGAGGTCAAAGACGCCCTCGAAGCCCGCATGCCCGGCCCGTGGAAGCAGATCGCCGCCGTCCGCGATGTTACGATCTGGCAATGGTCACCGCCACCCGCGCCATGAACGTCCGTGGTTTCCCCCGTCCGCTCGTCTCTGCGCTCCTCGCCGTCGTCGCCCTCGCCTACGCCGCGTTCATCTACCTGCACGGTTCCCCTTTCGCCGCCGGCTCCGATTCCTCCGGCTACCTCAACAGCGCCCGCCTGCTCGCCCGCAGCGAATTCACGTCACCCATCCGCACCTTTCCCTCCCTCGCACCACCAGCCTGGGATTTTTTCTGGCAAGAGCCCTTCGGTTTCAAAGCCGACAACGCCCGCCCCCGCATGGCGCCCACCTATCCCACCGGTTTGCCGCTTCATCTCCTTTTGGCCGCGCCGCTCGTCGGTTGGGAAAAAGCCCCCCGCCTCGTCAACGTCCTCAACGTCCTCGCCGCCGGCGCTCTCCTCTACGCCCTCGCGCGCCAGTTCGCGCTCAACCGTCCGTGGTCGCTCGTCGCCGTCGCCTTTTTGTGGGCCAGCCCGCTCTTCATCTTCAACTCTCTCCAGCCGCTCACCGACGCCCTATCCCTGACATGGGCGCTCGCCCTGATCCTGAGCGCGCTAAAATCCCGCACGCGCTGGACGTGGGGCTTCGCCACCGGCGCCGCCTTCGGGATGGCCGTCCTTATCCGGCCCACCAACGCCGTTCTCGTCGTCCCATTGCTTCTCTCGCTCGCTTGGTCGTGGCGCGCGCTCCTCGCCACCGCCCTCGGTGGCCTGCCCTGCGCCGCGTGGCTGTTTTATTACAACGCCCGCACCTACGGCTCCGCCTTCACCACCGGCTACGGCGACATGAGCACCGCGTTCGACCAGCGTTTCCTCATCGCCAACCTCGCCCACTTCACCCTCTGGGTGCCCCTCCTGATTTCTCTCCCACTGGCCATCGCCGCCACCTGCTATCCGTGGACCAAACGCGCCGCATCCACGCCGCGCACGGTCGCAACCCTCGCCTCATGGCTGGGCGTCTTCGTCGTTTTCTACGCCACCTATTTTTGCGCGAGCGAGACGTGGTGGTATCTCCGTTTTCTCCTTCCCGCATTTCCCGCCGTGATCCTCGCCGGCCTCCTCGTTGGCCAGGCTTGGCGCGCGTCCCCACCGTGGTTGCTCATCGCGCTCTGCCTCGTCGGGCAAGTCGTCCTTGCTCGCAACCTCCACGTGACCGCCATGCGCGACGAAGAACGCCGCTACGTCCTGGCCGCCCGCTGGCTCAACACGCACGTCCCCCCCGGCTCCGTGATCATCGGCTCCCAACTCAGCGGCGCTCTTCATTACTACAGTGAGTTCATCTTCGTTCGCACCGAACTCCTGACGCCCGCCGGCCTCGCCACGCTCCGCTCCGCCGCCGGCTCCGGCTCCGGCTCCGAGCACCTGATCTACACCGCCCTCTTCCGTTTCGAAGACTCCGCCAACGTCCACCGCCGGCTCGGCGGCACGTGGGAGCCGGTCACTCAAATCGCCGAGGTCGAAATCTCCCGCCTCCTGCCGACGACCCCATAGCCGCGTCTGTCGCTACTCCGCCGTCTTCCGCAACCAAATCTGTCCGCCGCCGCCACCCGCGCACAGCGGCATACGCTCCCGCAGAAACGGATTCTGGACATTGTAGATCCAGCTCGTGAACAGCTCCACGCGCCACGCGCGATTATACATCAAAAACGCCCGCAGCAAATACTGCTCGTTCCAAGCCCGACCCTCCTCAAACCAATCGCGCGGGTATTCCAAATTCCCCGTCACATCATGGATGTGCACAAACACCCCGGGCCTCAGCACCGGCAGCACGTCAAAAAACAGCCGGTTCACATCACTGCCCAGTTTGCTCACGTGCGACGAGTCGATGAACAACACGTCGCCCGCCTCCAGCTCCCCAAACACGCTCGTCGGCACTTCCTGCACCTTTTTCTCGATCAACGTCACCCGTGCGTGATCGTCGGCCTTCAGTAGTTTCCGCAGCCGGCTCATGTCGGGATCGATGAACGTGAGCTGCATCCGCCCGTTCCAGGTAAACTCGTTCAGATCCAACATCGCCGCCGAACTGAACCCCGAGCCCACCTCGATCACGCGCCGCGCCCCCGCATGCCGCAGCATCAAATAAAGCATGATGCCGTCGAAGTGCCCATACGACGGATTGTCCAAATAATAACGGCGCCCCGCGACCGCCTGCTCCGGAAACGGCTGCTCCGAATAAAAACCCGCCAACCGGTGCAGCAGCGCCACCTGCCCCGCCTCGTTCAAATCCACGCCGGGAAACGGCGGCCCGAAACCTCCGCGCGCAAACGCCTCAGCCACCTCCGCTCGCGAGGTCTGCGGCGAGTAAAAATGCCCCGGCGGAAACACCCATTCGCGCTCCGCCGCTTCGGCCACCAACCGCACGTTCGCCTTCTCCAAATCCGCCACATCGCGCCGCAAATCGGCCTTATCGCCCTCGAGTTCGCCCACGCGAAACTCCAGCTTTTTCACCAGCTTGAACCGCCGCAAAAATTTGTCCCACGCTTTCATTTTGAAACTGCAGGCTTGGTCACCGCACCCGCCCGCGCAACTGCGATGTCCACGTCATAGACGGCAAACGCCAGCACCCGCTCATCGCCGTTGGTGAACCGCACGCCCGGCGTATCCATGCTAAATTCCATCGACGTGCCGCCACCCGCCGGCAGCACAAATTCCGCCGACTTAAACGCGCTCCGGCTGCCATCGACCTCGCCCATCCACACCACTTGCTCGCCCGCGCGCAGCGTCCCGCGCCCCGCTTTCACCCCCGCGATCTCACCGCTCACCTGCACGGCAACCGGCTCGCTCCCGCGATTCGTCAGTTTCAAAACGCCCAGGCCGCTGCTCCACCGCCACTGCCGACGCCCATCGCCCTCTGCGACATACCAGCCCGGGCCGCGCTCAAATTTCACCTGCGCCCTCACCGCGCTCTTGCCCGTCAGCACAAACGATTCATGCGGCGGCGCGCTAAACTCGTTCACCCCCACGATCGCCGAAAGATTGCCCAACACCAACACCGCCAGCCACCGCCGTCCGCGTGGCACGAGCAGATTGAACGCGACCATCATCGGCAGCAGCACGCGCGTCGCCGCGCCCGGATAGCCCTCCCACACCGGCTGCGCCACGCACAACATCAGCCCCGCAAAACACGCACCGACCCGCCACCACGGTTTCTCCGGCTCGCGCCGCAGCAGCAGAAACGCCGCCTGCGTCACCAGCGCGATCACCACAAGCAAACTCCCGATAAACTCCGGGCCCGTCTTCCCCGCCGCGATTTCTCCGAGCACCACGCCGATCTTTTCTGCCAAACCCACCAATGGGCGCGCAAAATTTCCAAGCCCCGCGTCGTTGTTAGGACCCGCCTGCCAACGCACATAGCCCAGCCACGCGACAAACGGCACCACGGCCAGCGCGCCCAAACCCAACGCCCGCGCCCACGCGCCCAGCCCACTGCCGCGTTTCGGGATCAGCGCCGTTCCCGCGAGTAGGCTCGTTTCTTTGGTGAGCAACGCCGCGCCCAGTGCCACCACCGCCGTCGGTTTTCGTCCGCGCTCCACCGCCGCCACCGTGAGCGCCACCAGCAAAAGCCCCGGCGCATCCGCGAGCGAGTTTCGCACACTCATGCACATGCCGTGCGAAAACATGACCCCGCCCCAGCGCAGCAGATTGCACCAGCTATCCGGCGGCAGCCACCGCAGCAACACCCAGCCGAGCCCCAACCACACGCCCACGTTGAGCACCGCAAACACATGCACGATCCATTCCGCCTGCCCCAAGCCCAGCCCCCACGCGACCCAGCTCGGCAAGATCCGCCGCGCGCGGTAAGGCAGGTTGTCGATGGACTCCTTCAATTGCTTCGGCTCGTCCAGCAACGGGTGCAACGCGAGCTGCACATAGTAAGTCCCGTCGTAGCCCCAGGAATCCTCGATCACGTAATGCGGCACTTTCTGCAACTGCGGCACCGTCTTCGTATCCAACCGCGAACCAATCGACAGCAGACTCGTGAACCCCGTCCCCGGCAGATAAAACCGCGCGACCAGGCTCAGAAAAACCACCGTCAGCGCGAGATAGCCCACCTGCACCCGCCGCCGCCACAATGCGTTCAACCCCGACATCATGCGCCGGCGGCGATGTCCGCCGCGAGCACGGAACCCCATGGCCTGCGCTTAAATGTTGTCGGGATCTTAAACAATCTGTCGCATCACAAAAGCACCCCCAAGCATGTCAAATCCCAACCCCTCTCCCACCACCGCACCTCGCTGGTTGGGTTGGGCCGGAGTGGTTGCGCTGCTCATTTACGGCCTGTTCCTCGGCAAAAATTTTACGTCGGCAGCCGGTGGTTCCGACTCCTCCGGTTACCTCAACGCCGCTAAGCTTCTCTCGGAGGGCCACCTCACCGGCTCGCTGCGAACGGGTCCCGGATTTGAGCCTCACGTCGGCGGCGATGTGCAACCGCTCGGCTTCATCGGCGAACCCGAGCGCCGTCGTCTCGTTCCGACCTACCCCCTCGGTCTCCCCCTCCATCTTATGCTCGCGAGCAAGCTCGCCGGCTGGACCGTCGGTCCCTTGCTGGTCGGTCTGAGCGCCGCGCTCGCCGCCGTGATCCTGTGCTATGTTATCGCGCGCGAACTCGGCCTCGGCTGGCCGCTCGCCGCCGCCGGCGCGGTCATGCTCGGCGTCTTTCCCGTCACCCTCTACATCGCGATCCAGCCGCTCAGCGATGTGCTCGCGACCACCTGGACTCTCGCCGCCCTCTATGCCGCCCTACGCGCCCGTCGCTCGGGCGATGCCTGGGCCGTCGCGTGCGGCGCCGCCCTGGCGGTCGCGGTCTTCGTGCGGCCGACCAATGTTCTCTTTCTCCCGCCGCTCATCGTCCTCCTCAGTCGGGGTTGGCGGCCACTCGCCGCCGCCTTTCTCGGCGGTCTCCCCGGAGCCGTGGCGCTCGCATGGTTTAATCACGAGCTCTACGGCTCGCCGTGGCGCATGGGCTATCTGTCCATTTTCAGCGCGTTCAGTTGGAGTTATTTCAACGAGACGATGCTTCACTTCGCGCGCTGGCTCGCCGTGCTGCTGCCGGCCGTGCTGCTCGCGTTGCCGCTCGCGTTGGTTCGACGCACGCGCGGCCGCATGCGCGAACTCACCGCGCTCGCCCTGTGGTTTTTCATTCCGGTGCTCGTTTACGCCTGCTACGATATTTCCCATCAAGTGTGGTGGTGCCTGCGCTTTATTTTGCCCGCCGTCCCCGCGCTCATCTTCGCCGCCCTGCTCGGACTCGACGTGCTTCTGGAGAAACGCCCCCGCGCGCTCGCCGCCGCCGCAGCCGTCCTCGGGCTCTGGGCCACGGCCGCTTCGTGGTATTGGACGGTTCACCTTAACACCCTCCTCGTCCCCACCTATGAGCGCGCCTACATCGAGGTAGGCACCTGGGCTCGCACAAATCTCCCCGCCAACAGTGTCGTCGTCTGCCTGCACGACAGCGGCGCGATCTATTACTACACGCCGCTCGCCGTGCTGCGCTGGGATCACGTCGCCCCCACCCGATTCATGAGCTACGCCGCTGACCTCACCCACGCCGGCCGGCCGATTTATGCCATCATCTTTCCGTTCGAAGAAGAGGAGGCGTTTGCCGCCCATCTTCCCGGCAAGTGGGAAAAATTCTCCACCGCCGCCAATCGCAATGTCTGGCGCTACCTCGGTCCCGCTGCGCCCGTGGTCAAACCATGACCGCCTCCGTCCGCCGCTGGTCGCTCCGCTACGCCGCGCTCCTCGCGGTCGCCCTGCTCTTCGCGCTCGTCGCCCGCTTCTGGCATCCCGTTTACGGTCTCACCGCCCTCATCCAGTTGGATGCCCCCAACGATAATCTGAAGATCGCCGCCTTCCGCGAACATCCCATTTACGTTCACCGCGACACCGGCGGCTACGACGGCCTCTATTACGCGCAGATCGCCTACGACCCGCTCCTCAAATCTCCCGAGCTGCCGCGCGCCATCGACAACCTCTCCTATCGCGCGCGCCGCATCCTCCCTCCCGTCGTTGCATGGATTCTCGCCGGCGGCCAACCCGGTGCCATCGTCCACATCTACTCGTTTCTCAACGTGGCCGTATGGCTCGCCCTCGCTGCCCTGCTGTGGCGGTTGCTCGCCGTCACTGATTTCCGTGGCTGGCTCGCGTGGGCCTGCATTTTATTTTCCTGCGGCTCGCTCAGCAGCGTGCGCCTCGCGTTGACCGATCTGCCGATGACCACGCTGCTCGTCGCCGCCCTCTACGCCGCCGAGCGCGCCCGCCCGAAATCCGCCGCCGCCTACCTCGCCGCCGCCGCCCTCTCCCGCGAGACCGCCCTCCTCGGAGCCGCCGGCCTGATCACGCGCCCGTGGTTTTCGCTCCGCAATATCCTCACTGGCGCCGTCCTCGCCGCCCCGCTCTTCGTTTGGCTCGCCTACATCCGCTGGCGCGTCGGTCCCGCCGACGCCGGCTGGGCCAACCTCACCCTCCCGCTCGCCGGTCTCGTCGAGAAAACCTGCACCGTCGTTTCCGATCTCACCTTGCTCGACGACAGCCTGCTTGCTTGGACCACGCTCCTCGCCGTCGTCGGCAGCATCGTCCAAGCCGTGTTCTTCGCCTCCCGCTGGCGTCTTTTTACCGAAGCGTGGTGGCGCGTCGGCGCCGCTTACGCCGCGCTCATGGCCACGCTCGGCACCGCCGTTTGGGAAGGCTACCCCGGCGCCTTCACCCGCGTCCTCCTTCCGCTCACGCTCGCGTTCAACGTCCTCGCCCACCGCACCCGCGCCGCCCTCACCTGGCTCATCCTCGGCAACCTCGGCATCGCCGCCGGCTTCGTCGTCCTCCGCGATTTCCCCGCCAACACCCGCGAACTCTTCGCCGGCCGCAGCGGCGGCGCGGCCCACGTCGTCCAAATCAGCAATGGCTGGTTCGGCGCCGAGCGCTCACCGAAACACGTCTGGTCCTGGAGTTCCGGCCGTTCGCAGCTCACGGTCGAGACTTGGGCCGACGCTCCCATCACCGCGAAATTCGATTTCGCCCTCCGCAGCCTCACCCCGCGCACAGTCATCATTCGCCAGGGTAACGTCGAAATCTGGCGAGGCTCCGTCGGCGAAAAAACCACGCGCCACCGCATCAATCTCCGCCTCGGTCCCGGCCGCACCGCACTGGAGTTTTCCACCGACACTCCGGCCGTGCGTGAGGGCCCCGACGCCCTCGCCCGCGACCTCGCCTTTGCGCTTTATGATCCGCGCGTGAGCGTCCCCACTCCGTAGCGAAAGCCCATGCCCGCCCCGCTCCTGCTCGACCTCTCGCACACCAGCCACACGCGTGCCCGCACCGGCATCCAACGCGTGGCCCGTTCCCTCTGGCGCGAGTTCGGCACCGCCGCCCAGCCGATAACCTTCGACCCGCACCAACGCACCTGGCGCCCCCTCGATCCCTGGGAACTCGAAAATCTCGCCACCGATTCTTTCAGCAAGAAACGCGGTGCAAGCTGGCCCCTCCCCGCAAAAATCCGCGGCCACGCCCGCCGCCTCTTCGGCACTCCGGCTCTCAGCTATCAGCTCTCAGCTCCCAGCTCTTCCGGTCTGCTCTTTCCCGAGCTCTTCACCCCCGCCGTCGCCGCCGCCCTCCCCGCTCTTTTCGCCACCACCACCGGCCCTCGCGCCGCTGTCTTCCACGACGCCATCGCGTTAAAATTTCCCGAGCTCACGCCCTCAAAAACCGTCGCCCGCTTTCCGGCCTATCTCCGCGAACTCCTCGCCTTCGACGGCATCGCCGCCAACTCCGAAGACTCCCGCGCCACCCTCCTCGCCTACTGGGATTGGCTCGGCATCCCCGCCTCCGCCCGCCCCGAAGTCACCGCCATCCCCCTCGGCATCGACGTTCCCGCTCCGGCCTCTCAACCCTCAACTCTCAACTCTCAACTTCTGCCCACCGTCCTCTCCGTCGGTAGCATCGAAGGCCGCAAGAATCACCTCGCCCTCCTCGACGCCTGCGAAGCGCTCTGGACCGCCGGCCTGCGTTTCGAACTCCACCTCATCGGCCTCTCTCACCCGCAAACCGGTCGCCTCGCCCTTGAGCGTCTGCGCGCCCTCCAGTCCGCCGGTCGTCCGATCCGCTACCACGGTCCCGCCAACGACGCCAACCTCGCCGCCGCCTACGCCGACTGCACGTTCACCGTTTATCCCTCGCTCATCGAGGGCTTCGGCCTACCCGTCCTCGAAAGTCTCGCCCGCAGCAAACCCTGCGTCTGCTCGTCACGCGGCGCTCTCGGCGAAGCCGCCGAGGGCGGCGGTTGTCTCGCTCTCGACCGGCTCGATGCGCCCAGTATTTCCGCAGCTCTGTCCCTGCTGCTCACCGCGCCGAACGAACTCGCCGCCCTCGCTGCCGCCGCGCGCGCCCGCTCTTTCCGCAGCTGGTCTGACTACGCCCGCGACCTCTCGGCGTGGTGCTTGAATCTTACCCGTCGCCCGACGCCCTGAGCCCGCGCTCGGGCCGGCGGCTCGTGCCGCCGCATCATTCATCGCGCCGACGATGTCTCAAACGGGGCCCGAACTGCTATTACCTCCATAGCGCGCCATCCGTCCCACCGGTCCCCGGCCCGCG
>JANXLP010000602.1 GCA_025355125.1 Opitutaceae bacterium
GTGACGCTGCCGCCGATGCCGCCGAGAAGCGCGAGGACGGCGCCACTGCCCCCGACGGCAGGGAGCAGCGGGATAATAAGGCCCTTGATAACTTCAAGCGGCGGCGGCGCGGCGAGGAAGGCGCAGACGACGACGCTTCCGGCCATGACGGCCACGAGCAGTTTTATCAGTTTTTGGAAACTGGAGTAACGGTTGAGCGCGACGAGTAGGGCGGCGAAGGCGGCATGGATCGCGCCCCAGACCGGGACCGAGATGCCGGGGAAAAAGCTGGCGCCGGCGAGACCGCAGGCGCTGCTGAGCGACGCGCCGACGAGGACCGTCCAGAAGAGCAGATAGGCGGCGAAGAGGATCGAGACCCAGCGTGGGAAACGGGTGACCCAAGCGCGGGTGATGGTTTCGCCGGTGGCGAGTTGCCAGCGCGCGAGGCCTTCGGTGAGAACGAACTTAAGTGCGGCGGTGACGGCGATGGCCCAGAGGAGCGTGGTGCCAAACTTGATGCCGGTGACTGAGGCGACGACGACATCGCCGGCGCCGATGCCGGCCGCCGCGAGGATGAGACCGGGCCCGAGGGTGCGCAGGCGCTGGAGTAGGGGCATGGCTCCTGTAAAGCAGGGGGCGCGCCGTAGCGCGACTTCGCAACCTACGGGGAGAAAGATTTCAACAGCGTAAGCGTGACCGGGCCGAGGAGGCCAGAAGGTGTCAGCGGCCAGGCGGAGGCGTCGAAGGGCTTGTAGTTAATGTTTAGAACATTGGCGTCGCGCATGATTTTCCACGGGAGTTTGCGCTGGTCCATGTCGCGGATGCGGTTGGCGGCGAGGTTGGTGACGTCGAGTTCGAGGACGTTGCGGCCGGGTTGCAGGAGGGCGGCTGCAAGTCGGACGCGGAAGGGGAGGCTCCACGCGGTGGCGATGGGTTGGCCGTTAAGGATCACGCGGGCGCTCTCGCGGACGTCGCCGAGGTCGAGGAGCCAGTCGTCGGCTTGGGCGGTGGGGGCTTCGAATTCCAGGCGATAGCGGGCGGTGCCGGCGAAGCGTTTGGCCTCGTCGCCGCCGAGGTCGGTCCAGGATTTCAAGACGGTGGTTTCGAGGGCGGGAGGTAGTTCGGGGCCGCCTTTGAGGAAGGAGATTTTCCAAGTGCCGGTGAGGGCGATGGGGGCGGAGGCGGGCTGGCGGTAGGGCCAGGCGGCCATGCGCACATTGGCCGGGATCGGAGCGGTATTGAGCAGGAACGATTCTCCGGGGGCGATTTGGATGAACACGCCTTGCGGGCCGGTGGCAGCGAGACCGACGCGGCCGTCGAGCGGATCGAGGATGCGCACGGCGGGCGCCGCGTCGGCGAGCTTGATCCAGCCGGCAAAGGTTTTGGCGGTGAGGTTGGTGACGAAATAATCGTGAGTGCCTGAGCCGGAGGCGCGGCGGATGAAGCTCAAGCCGGAATCGGTGAAGGCTTCGCGGCGGGCGTGAGAGGCGACGGCGGTGAGGATGTCGGCGTTGACGGTCGCCTGTGGGCTGAGGGCGGTGAGGGCGGTTTTGAACTCGGCGCGGCGCTCGGCGAGGTGGCCGTAGCCGGGGACGTCTTCGGGGAGTTTTTCGAAGATGATCTTGGTTCCTGCGGCGGCGAGGGTGGCGAGTTTTTGGAGCGTGGCGACGGGCATGCGGCGCGTGGCGGGGACGACGATGACGCGGTAGCGGGTGTTGCCGCCGGTGAGGAAGGTGCCGGATTCGGCGCGAGTTTGCTGGAGCTGGGCGTCGGAGATGTAGTCGAAGGTGTAGCCCTTATCCATGAGGGCGCGGGCGATTTTGCCGACGGGTTGGTCGGGGAGCCATTTCACGTTGTGGACGGTGAAGGTTTTTACGGTGCCGGCGGGATCGTCGAGGAGGTCGGCGAAGGGCCAGTAGAGGAGGATGTCGTTGTCGGGCGAGCCGCGTTGGAGGACGGACTGGACGCGGGCGACGTAGCGGTTGAGCGCGCCAAAATCGTCCCACCACGGGTTGCTGGGATTGAACTGGGTGGAGGCGTAGAAGAGCCAGCCGGGCCAGGGGGCGTCGTTGGGCGAGAAGACAGTGCCGTGGTAGAAGATGTGGTTGATGCCGTCGGCGAGGATGCGGTCGAGCTCGGGCTTCACGAAGGCGAGCGACTCTTTCCAGTGGTCGCGGAGCCAGGTGGCGCTCTCGGAGGAGGCGAGGTTGTGACCGGCGACGTGGGAGGCGGAGGACGCCATGCGGACGACGAGGGATTCGGGGAGGTCTTGGGAGTTGTTGGCGATGTCGGCGGCGTCGCGGCGCAGGCCGGGAATCGGGAACGGGGTGGAGCCGAAGATCTCGGTCTCGGCGACGTCGGCGTTGGCGTAGAGATTGAGGAGGTTGCCGGGGGCGCCGTGGGATTGATTGCGGACGATGTAGCCGCGGTCGTGCGACCACTGCACCCAGGTGCGCAGGTAATCGAGGTGGAGTTGGGCGAGTGTTTCCCGGTAGTCGCTCTTCACGCGGCCGAGGGTGTCGGCGGAAATGGTGGCGAGGGCGGCGTCGCCGGGCTTGGCGAGGAGGGCGGCGGCGTAGTCTTGGATATCGTAGCCGTGCAGCGCGCGGAAGACCTCGGGGAGTTTCTCGGTCCAACTGGCGCCGTAGTATTCGAAGGAGTCGTGGAACTGGCCGCGGATGAGGCCGCGGGGACTTTTCGCGAGACCCTCGCCGATGGGCGCGAGGTAGCGCTGGAGGGCTTCGGGGGAATAGGGGTCAACGACGAGGCCCTCGGAACCGGGGGCGGCGCGCTTGACCATCATGCGGGTGGGTTTGCCGACGATGCGGCCCTCGCTGAGGGCGGCTTGGGTGTTGGAATGGGCGGGATCGATCCAAGGTCCGCCGAAGGGCCAACCGGTGCCGGTGGCCATATCGACGCCGAGGCCGAGGCGTTGGGCTTCGCGCGTGGTGTGCTCGAGCATCTCGAGCCATTTGGGCGAAAGGAAAGTGAGGTAACGGTCCTCGTAGCCTTTGGCGCCGTAGATGGGCGTGATCTCGACGCCACCGAGACCAGCGGCGGCGAACTGCTCGAGTTGGCGGGTGAGGCTGGCTTTATCGACGCCGCTGCCGGGCCACCACCAGCGGGTCCAGGGTTTGTTTTCGCGGGTGATCTCGGGCCAGGTGAAGGGATCGGACGGCGCCGGGGATTGGGCCAAGGCGGTTGCTAGAGTTATGAAAAGAAAAACGATGAGGCGAGGGGCACGCATTTGCGGGGGAAAATTAGACCGGCGGCGGTCGGCTTCAACGGCAGGGGGCGACGGACAGTCGGACGGCGAGGCTTGAAGACACACTCATGGGCGGGGCATAGCCCGGATATTTCATGGGGACGCTTCGCCCCCGCCGCGTTTCAATCGCAAACGGCGACGAGGGCGTCGTCGCTCCAGCCCGCACCGGATCATAGGCAATGGGAAATTTCCGGGCCAGGTTTGGACGCGGTTTACTCCGCTTACGGCAGCGCGGAAAGCCCCAGCTCTTTCAGAAACCGATTGTGTTTCCCTGTCGCAGTCTGGATGGCCTGCTCAATCGTCACCAGCTCCGCATTTGCCGCGTCTAGATCGATTTCCTCCTCGGCGGTCGCCGTGCTGATGTAGCGGGAGATGTTTAGGTTGAACTCGTTTTTCTCGATCTCAGCCATTTCTACCCGGCGGGAGTAGCGGGGTTCTTCTTTTCTGAACCGGTAGGTATCGATGATCTTGGCGATGTGCTGCGGCGTGAGTTGGTTCTGGCGTTTGCCTTTTACGAAGTGCTCGGCGGCGTTGATGAAGAGCACGTCGTCGGGCTGCTTGCACTTTTTGAGCACGAGGATGCAGACCGGGATGCCGGCGGAGTAGAAGAGGTTCGCGGGCAGGCCGATGACGGTGTCGATGTGGCCGTCTTTGAGAAGCTTCGTGCGGATGCGCTCCTCGGCGCCGCCACGGAAGAGCACGCCGTGGGGCAAGATGATGGCCATCACGCCTTCGTCTTTGAGGTAGTGGAAGCCGTGGAGGAGGAATGCGAAGTCGGCGGCGGACTTGGGGGCGAGGCCGTGGTTTTTGAAACGCACGTCGTCGCCCAAGGCGTCGGTCGGTTCCCAGCGGTAGCTGAAGGGCGGATTGGCGACGATGGCGTCGAAGCTGGGTTTCTTCGCGGGGTTCAGCTCGCGGAGGATGTCCCACTCGTTGGTGAGGGTGTCGCCGTGGTAGATTTCAAACTCCGTGTCCTTCACCCCGTGCAGCAGCATGTTCATGCGGGCCAGGTTGTAGGTGGTGATGTTCTTTTCCTGTCCGTAGATTTTGCCGATGCCTTGCGGACCCATGCGCTTGCGGACGTTGAGCAGCAGGGAGCCGGAGCCGCAGGCGAAATCGAGCACGCTATCCAGTCGCTTCTTGGGGCCTTGGTCGGGGGACTGGCTGTCGAGCGTGACGATGGTGGAGAGGATGTCGGAAATCTGCTGCGGGGTGTAGAATTCGCCGGCCTTCTTGCCGGACCCAGCGGCGAACTGGCCGATCAGGTATTCGTAGGCATCGCCCAGCGCGTCGATGTCGGTGGAGAACTCGTTCAGGCCCTCGGCGATCTTCTGGATGATGGTGCAGAGCTTGGCGTTTCGGTCGGCATAGACTTTTCCGAGTTTGGGCGAGGCGAGATCGATCTCGGAAAAGAGGCCGTCAAAGGTGCTCTCGAAGGATTCGTCCTGGATGTATTTGAAGCCCGCCTGGAGCGTGTTGAGCAACTCGCCGTTTTGGGTGCGAGCCATGCCGGCGATGCTGTTCCAGAGATGCGCAGGCTGGATGACGTAATGCACCTTGCGGCGCATCTGCTTCTCGAAGGCGGGGACGTCGTCCGGGTTGTTGGCATACCACAGGGCCAGCGGCACGCGGCGGTCGTCGGCCGGCAGTGCGGGATAATCTTTGCCCAGTTCCTTCTTCGCCGCCGTCTCGTAATTGTCCGAGAGGTAGCGCAGGAAGAGGAAGGACAGCATGTAGTCGCGAAAGTCGTCCGCATCCATCGCGCCGCGCAGTTGGTCGGCGATGCCCCAGAGGGTGGAACCCAGCTTCTTTTGGTTGGT
>JANXLP010000613.1 GCA_025355125.1 Opitutaceae bacterium
TGCGACTGGGATCGCACGCAGTTCACGATGGACCCGCACTACTCGCAGGCGGTGCTCGGCGTCTTCGTGGAGTTGTTTAAGCGCGGGAATATTTATCGCGGCAAACGCATGGTGAACTGGTGCCCGTCCTCGCTGACGGCGCTCTCCGACGAGGAAGTCATCATGAAGCCGGTCAACGGCACGATCTATCGCGTGCGCTACGAGCTCACGGAGACGCCCGGGCAATTCATCGAAGTTAAAACCACGCGCCCTGAGACCATCCCCGGCGACGTGGCCATCGCGGTGCATCCCGACGATCCGCGCTACACCGCGCTCATCGGCAAAACCGTCTGGCGTCCGCTCAACCGCGCCGCGATTCCGATCATCGCCGACGCGGCGGTGGACAAGGAATTCGGCTCCGGCGCGCTCAAGATCACGCCCGCGCACGACAAGGTCGATTTCGAGGTCGGCACGCGCCACAAGCTTCCGATCATCGACGTGCTCAACGCCGATGGTTCACTCAACGCCGAGGCCGGCCCCGAGCTCGCGGGCATGGATCGCTTCGCCGGCCGCAAGAAGGCCGCGGAGTTGTTGAAGGAGTTGGGCAATCTCGTCGCCGAGGAACCTTACGCGAACAACGTCGGCTACTCGGAGCGCGCCGATGTGCCGATCGAACCGCGCCTCACGTGGCAATGGTGGCTGCGTTACCCGCGCGTCGAGGAAGCGAAGACGGCGGTGCGCGACGGCCATATCAAATTTCACCCCGAACGCTGGAGTAAAGTTTACCTCCACTGGCTCGAGAACATCCAGGACTGGTGCATCAGCCGCCAGCTCTGGTGGGGCCACCGCATTCCGGTGTGGTATCGCAAGGGCATCGACAAAGAGGCGCTTATCGAGGCCGATCTGCGCGATGAGACGAAGATACACATTTCCCTGAACGGTCCCGCTGATCCTGAAAACTGGACGCAGGAAAACGACGTGCTCGATACGTGGGCGTCTTCCTGGCTCTGGCCGTTCGCCACGCTCGGCTGGCCCGACAAGGAGAAGATGCGCGCCGCGGGCTACGATTATTTCTATCCGACGAGCACGCTCGTGACCGGCCCCGACATCATTTTCTTCTGGGTCGCACGCATGATCATGGCCGGCCTCGAGTTCACCCACGAGGGCGAGCCGCTCGAGAAACGCATTCCGTTTAAGGACGTTTATTTCACGGGCATCATCCGCGACCAGCAGGGCCGCAAGATGTCGAAGTCGCTCGGCAATTCGCCCGACCCGCTCGACCTTATCAACACCTACGGCGCCGACGGCCTCCGCTTCGGCATCATCTCCATCGCGCCCGCGGGGCAGGACATCCGCTTCCAAGAAGACCGCATCGAGAGCGGAAAAAATTTCTGCAACAAGCTCTGGAACGCCTGCCGCTTCCGTCAGATGAGCGGCGAGATGAGCGACAATTCCTCGACGGCGGCGATCTCCGCCCGCCTCGACGGCGAAAGATTTGACGCCGACGACCACGCGATTCTCGAACGCTTGCTCGTGACTACGCGCGAGGTGGACCGCTGCTTCGCCAATTTCGATTTCAGCGGCGCGGTGCAGACTCTCTACGGCTTTTTCTGGAATGATTTCTGCGACTGGTATGTCGAAGTCTCGAAATCGAAACTCCTCTCGCCCGAGACGAAGCCCAACTGCCTCGCGATCCAGGATCTCGTGCTGCGCCAGACGCTGCTGCTGCTCCATCCGTTTATCCCGTTCATCACGGAAGAATTGTGGGCGCTGCTCGGCTACGGCGCGCCCGGCACGTTCCTCATGCGCGACGCGCGCATTGAGGATGCTTCACACTGCATGCTCACTATCGGTGCGATGGGCGTGCGCCTCGACCAGCGTCAGGCGTCGACCGTCGCGAGCGTGAAAGCGTTTGTTTCGCAGGCCCGCGCACTCAAGGCCGACCATAATTTGGCCAGCCGGCGCGACGTGCGCTTCCTTGTCAAAACCAACGACGCCGCATGGGCCATTCTTGAGGCCAGCCTCGCCAAGCTCGCACGCATGGCGGGTGCCACTGAGTTCGTGCGCCAGGATGTCGTCGAAGGCGCGCCGGCGGTCGTCACGGCCCTCGGCACGCTCTACCTCGACCTCGCAAGCACCGTCGATGCCGGGGCCGAAAAAGTGCGTCTCACCAAGGAACTCGAAGCCATCGCGAAGCACATCGCCGGCACCGAAGCGCGTCTCGGCAACGAGGCGTTCGTGGGCAAGGCCCCGCCGGCGGTCTTGGAAGGCGCGCGCAAACAGCTCGCCGAACAGAAAGCGAAACAGGCCGAGCTGACCCGACTTCGGGCGGCGCTTGGTTGATTCCGCCGCGTGGTGGTGTCTCCCTTTTCCGTAATTATAAAACCTGTTCACCACAGAGGCACGGAGACACCGAGTTCGGAGCGCGAGAGCGCTCTGGAGTAATAGTTATCTCTGTTTCTCCGTGCCTCAGTAGTTCACATACCGCGGAGGAGCAGGACTGATGCACGGTGATCCGCTGAAGCCCGCTAAAGTGTTTTCGGGCAAGGCCGGCAATATTTAATGGCTAACTGAGCGCTGCCGTGCAGGGTGGACCGTGGCATGTCAGCCGCCTCTACCTATCTGAACCTCGCGAGCGTGCAATTACGCGGCGCGCGAGCCGACGAAACCGCGCGCTGCGAGCGAGAGCTCGCGGCGCATCATTACCTGCCGGAGGCGCAAGTGGCCGGGGACCGCGGCTGGCAGATCGCCGAGTGC